>CAZKEW010000356.1:0-1501 GCA_964551885.1 uncultured Eubacteriales bacterium | reverse complement strand
GGCCAATCCGAGCTTTCGAGGAGAAATTTTTCCCGGATGAATTGCTTGAGGAGTCCGCTCTTTTTTGCCAGAGGCAGACGGTTGAGCTTTTTCGATTCTTCTTCTATCCAATAAATTTTTTCCCAGATCCAGGAAGTGTCGTCATTCAGCCAGATCCAGTGGAATCCGCCCTTGCCCCAGGAGCCCTCGGGAAGAGAGATCAGAGTGTGGGGATGAAGGGTCTCGATACAGCTGCTTGCTTTTTGCGGCTTCACTTCGGTCTGCTGCAATTTTTTCAAGACAAGGTAGAGCCATTCCGGCCCTTCAAACCACCAGTGTCCGAAAAGCTCTGTATCATACAGGGCGACAACAACCCCCTCTGGTTGGCCTTTCAAGGTTTCTTGGAGAGAGTCAACAAAATGGCCGGAATTCTCTTCCAGCCTTTCTCTGATTTTTTCGGGATCATAGGGCTGCTTATCTCCGAGGTCGGCATCGCTTGAAGTGATTCTCCAGTACCTCATTCCGCCCGGGAAGTGTTTTTTGTGGAACTCGAGGTACCAGCCGTCCCCCGGATAGCCTGTTTTCCCGCTCCACACCTGAGTCCCTGATGTTTCATCCCTTACCAGGAAAGGAACCTTGGAGGGGTGGGCGAGATAGGCCAGGTAGGGGCTCTTGGCTGATTCTTGGGCCGGGTGATATTCTTTCTTAAATTTTTCCCAGAGCAGTTTTAGGGCAGGAAAACGATCCAGATAGACCCCTTTGGCCTCCCCTCCTCTGAGGAGATGGGTGTCCACAAAAAAGCAGCCTAAGCCTTCCTGTCCCAGGATTTCATCAACCCCGAGGCGTTCGACAGGCTCCCTGCTTCCTGATGGCGCTTTCCAAAGATATCCCGGCCTGTAGGCGCATTCAGGAAGCCAAAACCCCTTTGGAGCTCGGTCAAAGTATTGCTCGTAAATCAACCGGCCCTGGCGGACCTGGAAGCGGATGCTGTCATCTTGAGAGAGAAGAGGAAAATAGGAATGGGTCGCGGCTGAGGTCATGACTTCGATCTTGCCTTCGTCCTGGAGACGGCGGTAGGCCGCGATGATGTCTTCGTTGTAGCTCTCAGTGAAATTTGTCAAGAGCTTTTCATACCAGGCTTCCCAGAAGGAAGTAAGGTTGAACAAAAATTTATTCCCTGTTTTTTCGAAATAGGCCCGGTCCTTTTGGGCGATATCAATCTTCATCCTTAAATACTCTTTGAAGCCCGAGGCAAAACTCTTATTCTTCAGCTGCTCCATGAGGACGGGCGTAAAAGAGATATTAACGTGCGCGGAAATGCCTTCATTTCTGAGGCGATGAAAGACGTCGAGAAGGGGAAGATAACTCTCCGCGGCAGCCTCGTAGAGCCAATCCATCCCATGAGGCCAACTGCCATGGGCCAAAACATAGGGAATGTGGCTGTGCAGGACTAAAGAAAAATATTTAGCGGACATTTTGTTCTATTAATACAAACGCAATTAATGCTATTACGTAGTCATTG
>CAZKEW010000355.1:0-1547 GCA_964551885.1 uncultured Eubacteriales bacterium | reverse complement strand
GAATGCCGGTCAAAAACGGAATCGAGCTCATCACCCAAATCATGGCGCTCCGCAAAGATATTCCCATCATCATCAACACCGCCTACCAGAGCTACAAGCACGATTTTATGACTTGGGCAGCAGACGCCTATGTCGTGAAATCAGCGGCCCTGGATGAACTCAAATCTAAGATAAAGGAGCTTATCGGGTAAAAACAATGTCCGAGCTTCGGAAGGATATAATCAGCGGCCGTTGGGTAATCCTTGCTGCGGAGAGAAGCAAAAGGCCGGATGACTTCCGGCCTGCGCAGCCAGAAAAAAAAGAGGCCGTGGCGGGATTTTGTCCCTTCTGCGAGGGGAACGAGTCGAAAACACCTCCTGAAATCTTTGCGCTACGAAGAAAAGGAACGCATAAAGATAAGCCAGGATGGTGGGTGAGGGTCGTCCCCAATAAATTCCCTGCGTTGAACAGAGGGACTCCTCCTGTCCGGCAGGACGAAGGCATCTTTCAGTGGATGGATGGGGTCGGCGTGCACGAAGTCATCATCGAAACTCCTGATCATGACAAGGAGCTTTCCGATCTGCCGCTTTATCACTTCCAGTATGTGCTGGGAGTCTATAAAGACCGGATCATAAGCATCGAAAAAGAATTTCAGTACAAGTATGTCCATGTCTTCAAAAACAAAGGCCGAGATGCCGGCGCTTCGCTCAGTCACTCTCACTCCCAGATTGTGGCCACGCCGATCATCCCTAAAGGGGTCAACGAAGAGCTGTACGGCTGCGAGAGGCTTCACCGCCAATTCGGGGAATGCATCTTCTGCCGCAGCATTCGCGATGAAACCCGTATCGGAGACCGTCTCGTCCTGAGGAACGACCATTTCTGTGTCGTCACTCCTTTCGCGCCCCGCTTCCCCTTTGAGATGCGGGTCTATCCATTGCGGCATTCAGCCTGGTACACGAGTTTGAATAAAACAGAATTAGAGGAGCTGGCCAAGACTCTAAAAATCGTTTTAGCGAAACTAAGAAATATACTTTCGGATCCGCCTTTCAATTATTTTATTCATCAAGCCCCCAACCCCAACCTCCCCCACGAAGCCTGGGTAAACTTAGAGAAAAGCTATCACTGGCACATGGAGATCATTCCGGTGTTGACTCGCGTCGCCGGGTTTGAATGGGGGACCGGATTCTACATCAATCCTGTTACTCCCGAGACAGCAGCCGGTTTCTTAAGAGGATAGATTCGCCGGTTAGGGTTCTAAGGAAAGGAAATCCTCTGGTAGAGGCGGAGATATTCGCGGGCCGACTTTTCCCAAGAAAAATCGCAGGACATGGCCTTCTGGATGAGAAGCCCCCATCTCTCTTTCTGCCGATAAATAGGAACAGCTTTTTTGACGGAGGAGAGGAGGGCAGACGCAGAGTATTCTTGGAACTTGAACCCATTTCCAGTGTTCTTTTCCGGGTCGTACTCCTGGATAGTGTCATCCAGCCCGCCGGTCGCCCTCACCACAGGTATGGTGCCATAGCGAAGGCTGTACATCTGAGTCAGGCCGCAGGGTTCATAACGGGAGG
>CAZKEW010000354.1:0-1567 GCA_964551885.1 uncultured Eubacteriales bacterium | reverse complement strand
CTATTTCTACAACGACACATGATATTTAACCTGATGTTCTTCGTTTTCTGTGCGCAAGGTACGCGCGGTGATTTCTCTTTTGAATCCAATTGACTAAACGAATAGCGCCGTCAATGTCGAATACTCTCATGGGAAGCACAGCCTCCAATAAAATCCTAAGCTGCGACAGCGTAACACACGGTGCTTTTTTTTCCCAATCGGATCTTCAAGTGCCAGAGGAAAAAGTGAGACAGCATGCAGGTCAGGATGTGATGATGCCAGCCGGGAAACTTCCTGACCTCATACTGATCCATCCCCACCTCCGATTTGGTTTCTTCAAAGCATTGCTCGATCGCCCATCTCACGCCGCTGAGCCACACGAAAGTCGGCAGACGAATGCTCCTGGGCGCGTTACTGATATAATAGGAGTAAACGGGCTCAGGCCCAAGGGTTCTTTTGATGACCAGCCATACGGTTTTACAGGGAAGACCGTCCCGATGCAGGGTTACTTTTCTCTTGGCAAATTCGTAAATAAGCGGACCCTTGGCGCCCTCCGAAACGACCCTCCGGTACCAGAAAAAACTGTTCAGATTCAAGGCAAAAGACGCCACTGTCACCGGGGCTTTCTCCGCCTCGGAAAGCACTGTTCGAGTGCGCCGCTCGCCTCCGTAAACGTAAGACTGCTCTTCCGTAACAGGCGCCTTCAGCCAGCAGAGGGTGTCGGAGGGGACAGCAAGAAAATAGATCAATCCCGGATGCTTTTCAATGGCATTGATGAAATCGATGCTTCGGCCGTAGGCGGCGTCCGCCACCACATATCGAAAGGGAATGGTCTTCTCCCCGCAGATCTTTTCGAGCATCTCGACAGCCAATTCAACCTTCGTCTTGAAAATCGTTGCCTCGGGAAGCCGACACTTCCCTCGTCTGTCTTTGTAAAGATCGGTGAACCACTTCTCCGGAATGAACAACCGCTTGTCCAGAAGGGCGTAACCATATGGCGAGGCATAGGCGGCAAAAACCCCTACCTGGCAGTTCTCGACTTTTCCCAGGGACCCGCAATACTGTCGGGAAACGCCGATGGAATCATCGCCCTTCTTGACAAAAGACGTCTCGTCGATGATCAGGATCCCGTTGTCATCGCCCATATCCTCGCCGACCAGACGGTGGTACCGCTTCAAAAGCAGATCCTCATCCCATTGGGCGTCGCTGATCATCCGCTGCATGGAACGCACATTGCCCCCTTCCACCGTCAACGCAATGGGCTCAACGGATTTCCTCTCCAACTCACTGAACTGCCCGACCATGTAACGGAAGAAATTCTCACGGGGTTCGCTCCGGGAAAAACAATCCTGGAATATTTCATGAAACCCCTTCAACTCATCCATAAATCCTTCTACGTCAGCTCTTTCTACAGTAAACTTCGGAATGGTAAAAACATCGTCCTCACTAACTCTATTGCAGATCATTGCCATCCTCCTTTTGGAAATATCGTTTACCTCAGGAGGATATTACCATTATTTTGAGGTCCTGTCAATTGTCATGTGTCGTTGTAGGGCTATTCAGTCCATAATTGTATAGACACTCGCCT
>CAZKEW010000353.1:0-1580 GCA_964551885.1 uncultured Eubacteriales bacterium | reverse complement strand
GACTGAGATCTGATACTCCAACCCTTCCTTCTTTGATTCCTGGAAAGAGGATAGTAAAGAAGCTGCACCTATTATTGCCATATAAACGAAGATGAGAACGAACCTTTGAACCATCTCGCTAATTTAAAAGACTAAGATCAAGCGCAGGTCCATGACGTTGGTCAAGGTTGGCCCGGTAATAAGCAGATCACCTAACGACTTAAAAAAATGGTAGGAGTCATTCTCTCGAAGATAATGTCCCGCGTCTAATCCCATTGCTTTGGCTCGCCGCACGGTCGTCCCGTCGGCGATAGCGCCGGCAGCCTCGGTAGGGCCATCCGTTCCGTCTGTGCCGCCGCTCAACACGACCACCTCCTCCAAGCCATCGATCTCGATCGCGGCAGCGAGGGCGAATTCTTGGTTTCGGCCACCCAGGCCGCGGCCCCGGATGGTGACCGTGGTTTCTCCGCCTGAAACGAGGCAGGCCGGAGGCGAAATAGGATGACCATGGGCGAGAACTTCCCTGGCTATGGCCGCATGCATTTTAGCAATTTCCCGGGTCTCTCCTTGGACAAACGTGGAAAGGATCAGGCTGTTATATCCTAAAGCTTCGGCCTTCTCTCTGGCTGCTTCGACAGCCTGAATATTGCTGCCGATGATGACATTCTGCGTTTTCTCGAAGACAGGATCCTTCGCTTTGGGTGTCTCTTCAATTTCGCCCTGCGTGCCTTTCTCCAAGTGATTTAGAACCGCTCCAGGGATTTTACGGGCAAGACCGTACTTTTCGAGGATGTGAAGACAATCTTGGTAGGTGCTGTTGTCCGGAACTGTGGGTCCTGAGGCGATGCTGTCGAGGTTGTCGCCGATGACATCAGAGAGGATGAGCGAAACCAGGGTGGAGGGATAGGCCAGTCGTGCCAGTTGGCCGCCTTTAACACGGGATATGTGCTTGCGGATGGCATTGATTTCGTGGATGCTGGCGCCGCTTTCCAATAGCCGTTGGGTCACGTGTTGCATGTCTTCCAGCGTCAGGCCTTCGGCCGGGCTGGGCAGGAGCGCCGACCCTCCGCCAGAAATGAGAAAAATCACGAGGTCTTTTTCTCCCGTTTGGCGCAGAAGCCGGAGAATCTGCTGCGTCCCGCTGAGGCCTGCTTCATCGGGCACAGGATGCCCGGCTTCATTGACGGAGATGACGCGCAGGGGCCTTGAATGCCCGTATTTGACGTTGATGAGGCCTGCTTTTAGCTGCTCACCGAGCAGGTCTTCGATTGACTGAGCCATGGCCGCTGAGGCCTTGCCGGCTCCGATGACGTAAACGCCGCCGTATTCCTTGAGGTCATAGGTTCTATCTCCGACAATCAGGCTGTTGTCCTGGCGGCGGAGATATTTTTGGACCGCATGAACGGGGTCGACAGCCTTCAAACCTGCTCGAAAAATGAGGAGGGCGTTTTCTCGGGCTTGATTTAAGCTCATCGCTCCGGAAGAATGATGAGGCAGGCTCCTATTCTCCTCTTTTGTAGATCCTGTATGGTAGATAAGAATTTACTTTTTGCCCCGGCATTGACATCCCTCAAAAATATATTGCAGGCTGGCAATCCTTG
>CAZKEW010000352.1:0-1587 GCA_964551885.1 uncultured Eubacteriales bacterium | reverse complement strand
GCAGGAATCCGTATGTCCCCATCTTCAGAAGAACGGCAGCAAGGATGACAGAACCCGCTGTCGGCGCTTCCACGTGGGCATCGGGCAGCCACGTGTGGAAGGGAAACATCGGCACTTTGATGGCAAAAGCGAGAGCAAACCCCAGGAACAGCCATCCCTGAACCTGAGGGTTGAGGATGAGCTTGTAAAAATCGAAGATCTCAAAAGAATAGACGCCGGTCGCTTTATAATAAAAAGAATAGAGGACAAAGATGGAGACAAGCATCAGGAGGCTGCCGAACATGGTCATAAGGACGAACTTGAGCGTGGCGTAAATGCGGCGCGGTCCTCCCCAGACGCCGATAAGGAAATACATCGGAATGAGCATCGCTTCCCAAAAAACATAAAACAGAAAGAGGTTGAGGGAGACAAAAACGCCGATGATGCCCGTTTCCAGCAAGAGCAGGAAGATGAAGTATTCCTTGACCCTTTTCTGGATGTAGGTCCAGGAAGAAAGGACGGCAATGGGGAACAGGAAGGTCGTCAGGATGATGAGGAACAGGCTGATCCCGTCAATCCCCAGATGATAATTGATGCCATAGCCCAGCCAGGCCGCTTTCTCGACAAACTGGGGGTCGGGCGTCGTGGAGTCGAAATTGAAATAGAGGTAAAGGGAGACGACAAAAGTGACCAGGGCGACAAAGAAGCCGAGGTAGCGGAGGAGATTCTTCTTTTCCCCGGGGATGAATATCAGCAGGAGAGCTCCGAGCAGCGGGAAAAACGTGACGAAGCTTAAAACTGGAAAACTCATTTTTTACAGCAGCAAATATCCTAAAAATATGACGATGCCCAGGAGCAGGATTAAAGCGTAATCTTTGACCAGCCCGCTCTGGAAAAAGCTCAGAACCTTACCCGTAAAACCCGTCGCCGCCGCCGTCCCGTCAATGGCGCCGTCGATGACCTTGAGGTCAAAATTGTCGTAAACGGCCTCTGAACCCTTGACCATAGGGTTGACGAAAGCGGCGTTGTAAATCTCATCAACGTAATATTTGTTATAGAGAAGCTTATAGACTTTGGGAAAACGAGACACAAGATGATGCGGAGTCTTGGGCGATTTGAGGTAGAAAATGTAAGCGATGTAGATGCCGCAGAGAGCCACCGCGACCGAGATCAAGATAAGCAGCCACTCCGCGCTTATCGTGAGATGCGCTTCATGTCCCGGTTTAATCACCGGCTCCAGGAATCGCGTGAACAAGTTGGCTTTCTCGCCAAAGACAACAGGAAGGCCCACATAACCCGCCACCACAGAGAAAAAGGCTAAAAGGACGAGCGGAACGGTCATGACCCGAGGCGATTCGTGCAAGTGCGCTCTGGCGTGAGAATCAAGGCGCTCCTCGCCGAAGAAGGTCAAGAATATCAGCCGGAACATGTAGAAAGCCGTCAGCACAGCGCCCATGATTCCCAGGGCCCAAACAAAGTACTGTTTCTGAGCGAACGCGTGCGTCAGGATGGCGTCCTTGGAAAAAAACCCGGACAAGAACGGAACGCCGGCAATGGCGATGGCGCCGATGAGAAAAGTGGGGTAGGTGAGGGGCAGATATTTCCGGA
>CAZKEW010000351.1:0-1602 GCA_964551885.1 uncultured Eubacteriales bacterium | reverse complement strand
TTTTTTCTTAGAATATGGTATAAAAACAATTAGTTAGCGGGAAAGATGAGACAGGAGCGTTGAATTGGAATCCGTTTTACCCTTCCGTCTGGATTTGAAGCCTCGGAGCTGACCTAAAGAGCTAAGGCAGGAGGGAATTCAAAATGGGGAAAAGGACAAGAAGAGCTTTTATCGGCAACATATTCTCTCTAGCCGTTTGCGGAATGAGCTCTGCCTTGAGTGCTCTTTACGCCGGATTCAAGGGGGGGGAAGGCCAGAAGCCGACTCCGGAAAAGAGGGCGGCTAAGATCAGCCCCCATTTCGAGCCCTCTTACCTCGAGCTCCACAGGAGCGGAGAACTTAAAAAGAGAGGCGAGGAACTCTGGAATATAATGAAGAGCTGCCAACTGTGTCCCAGGGAATGCGGAGCCAATCGGCTGAAAGGGGACGGAGGATTCTGTCAGGCTACATCCCAGCTCGAGGTCTCCGCCTATCATCCGCATTTCGGAGAGGAAAAGCCCCTGGTAGGCAGAGGAGGTTCGGGCACGATTTTCTTCACCAATTGCGGGTTGAGATGCGTTTTTTGCATCAACTGGGAAATCAGCCAGGAGGGTCAGGGAGAACCCAGGTCCATTGAAGACCTGGCACAAATGATGGTCGACCTTCAAAAAAGAGGTTGTCATAACATTAATCTTGTGACACCCACCCATTACTCTCCTCATATTGTTCAGGCCGTGGACAGGGCTGCAAGGAAAGGATTAAGGCTACCCCTCGTGTATAATACCTGCGGCTGGGAACGTTTCGAGATACTAAAAACCCTCGATGGCATACTGGATATTTACCTTCCCGACTTCAAGTATTCGGATGGTAAAATGGCGGAGAAGTACTCTTCTGGAGCCGATGCCTATCCTGAAGTCACTCAGGCGGCTATTCTGGAAATGAATCGTCAGGTTGGATTAGCCAAACCTGCTGGAGATGGACTCATGTACAGAGGCTTGATGATACGTCATCTTGTTATGCCCAGCGGAGTCAGCGGAGCCAAAGGAGTCATCGAGTGGATTGCCCGAAACCTTCCCAAGGATACCTATCTTAATATCATGTCCCAGTACAGACCGATGTACAAGGCCGTTAACTATCCTGAGATTTCCCGCAGGATTACCCATAAAGAATATCATGACGCTGTCAAAGCGGCCAGAGAAGCCGGACTTACAAATCTCGACGTTCAGGGATACGGAATCCTCTTCTGAATATAGAATATCCAATTGTTCAAAGCCGCATTAATCACCTTCGGTACTATTTTTTTAGGACTCGGCGTCATCGGAATTTTTGTGCCCCTCCTGCCTACAACTCCGTTTCTTTTGCTGTCCGCTGGCTGCTATGCCAGGAGTTCACAGAGACTGCATCATGGGCTGATGAATACTCGGTATCTTGGACATTACTTAAAGGATTACAAAGAAGGAAAAGGCGTCCCTCTCAAGGTGAAGGTTTTTACTCTATCTCTTCTGCTGGTGGCCATCACTTATTCTATCATCTTTGTCGTTGAAAATTTGCTGTGGAGAGTTATCCTTCTTGCCATCGGGGGAGGAGTTAGCATTCACATACTCACCATAAAAACAAAACGCA
>CAZKEW010000350.1:0-1641 GCA_964551885.1 uncultured Eubacteriales bacterium | reverse complement strand
CGAACTTCTTCATTCTGGCCAAAGGATACCAGCGAAATTTCGAAAATGCAAGCCTTGAAGCCTGGAGAGCCGGAATCAGATATTGTGTCCTTCATTAGGCATTGGCAAAACAGCTGATGTTGAACCCCCAAGGGACCTGATAGAGGAAGGTCAGCTTGGCCATCCAAAAGGCGCGCTAATATATTATAAACAGATCAGGACCGCTCACGGGTTTTCAAAGTAAACTTCTCTTTTTTTCTCCCTTTTCCCGGCCTAAAGAACTCATCTCTCAATTCACCCACGACTGCGGCGCCTATTCTTTTTCTTTCTTTCTTTGAAACCTATGAATGGAAGGAATTTTAGATGAAAAAAGGGTTTTCTCTTCTCGAAACGCTTATCACGCTTTCTGCGGCAGCCATTCTCCTTTATGCCGGTCCAACGCCTTCTTGAATCTCGCGCCGAAATACAGGCTCAAAAAGGCTGCCTGGGAGATTCAGACGCGATTAAACTACGCCCGCTATAAGGCCATATTCGCAGGCCGGCCTGTCCGCGTCTCATTCCAGCCTGCGGGCTACACCGTCGAAAAATACGATGAGAATCTGAAGGGGTGGAGGCCGGATGTCAACGGTTCAATCGAAGGCGTTAAAATAGAGGCGAATAACAGCCCCACTTTTCATCTGCTGGGGACTGTCTCCAATTTGGCGACCATTACTGTTTCTAATTCCTGGGGAAAATACCGGATCACTCTGGCTATCTCAGGAAGAATCAAGGTCGCGCTGATTTAGCCTGATAATCGGCTAATCGATAATAGGCCCTTTTAATTTGTGCAGGACTTCTCCCAGGTCAGCGGCCGAGGAAACGTAACTATGCGCCCCCCAAAGAGAGACTTCCGCTTCGATCGCTTCCTTGCTCAAATGAGGGGCAAGAAGGATGACCGGGATCGCCTTCGTTACTTCAGACTTTTTCAGTTCCTCGAAAACCCTGGACACGTGCTTCTGTGGAAGCGAGACGTCAAGAAAAATCACATCGGGTTTTTCTTCCTCAATATGGCTTAAAGCGCTTTTTTCGCCGGCAAATGAATTCACCTGATAGCCTTGCCTGAGGAGCCTCATTTCGATCATAGTTGCCAGCCGGGAGGCGCCGGCGATGATCATGACTCTGGCGATCCGCTTTTCCGGCTTCCCGATAATCTTCTCCACGCTCTTGAGAAGCGCCTTGGGGTCATACGGTTTCTTGATGTAGCCGATAATTCCCGCCCTGTAGCATTCCTGAACAAATTTCGGAGAGCTCATGATGGTCAAGGCGATTATGGGAATATTTTTGGCTCGGGGGCTTTCCTTTAACTTGATCGTAGCCTCCAGGCCATGCATCCCCGGCATGATCATATCCATCAAGATCAGGTTAGGTATTTATAGGAAATTCGTTTTCCGCTGCGCTGGCTGAATGAGCGTTCATGCGCTGATTTTGCCTCATCCCATCGTCAGGGATGATAAATCGTAGCGTGAAGGGATGTCAAGTCGATCTAGGAAACGCGGGAATCGGGTCATGAAGGCAGAGGGAAGCTCAAAAACGCCGGAAATCCGACAGGCCTCTCCTCCCGGGGCAAGAGAAGATTACGAAAAATATTCGGCCGAGGTCTCGGCGGCCATCAGAAGCTCTTGC
>CAZKEW010000349.1:1426-1643 GCA_964551885.1 uncultured Eubacteriales bacterium | reverse complement strand
AATACCGTCTGACGCTTTTCACGGCGATCAACCTGCAGCTTTTCAAGGGACTCAATTTCTTTGCCGCAGGCGGAGGTTCAAGGATTCATGACCAGATTTTCCTGCCCAAAGGGGAAGCCTCTCTGGAAGAGGTGCTCTTGCGGCGAAGGCAATTGGAGACAGGCTATAGCTATTTCATTTCCGTCGGGCTTAGCTATACCTTCGGCTCAATTTTCAC
>CAZKEW010000349.1:0-1416 GCA_964551885.1 uncultured Eubacteriales bacterium | reverse complement strand
ATCTATCTACATCGATTAAGGGGCCGATAATGTTTTGCTTAAGAAGATAGGCTGAGAAGGAAGAAAAAATGAAAACATTAAGAAGGACCATAAAAAATATAAGTCGACGAAGAAGAGTTCCTGTTGTCATTAGCTTGACCGCATTTTCCTTATTCTTCTTTATTTCCAGCTCTCTTACGCAGACAGAGCAGAAAGGGGCGGAAAAAGCAGAGGAGCGCGCCCCGCTTGTGTTCCTCGAGTGTGAGACATGCGATTTGCCGTTTATCCAATCTCAAATCTCTTTTGTCAATTTTATTAAAGAAAGCAACCAAGCCCAGGTTCATGTCCTCGTCACTGTCGCGGCAACGCCAACCGGCGAAACATACACCTTATCCTTTAAAGGCCAGAAAGAGTTTGCCGGTGATGATGACTTTTTGAATTATCAACCCAAAAAAACGGCCACGGCCGAAGAGGTCAAAAAAGGGCTGGTTCAAACTCTGAAAATGGGGTTGATACGTTATGTGGGAAAAACGCCTGTTTCCAGCCGTATTTCCATTAGTTTTCTCGACAAGGTTAAGCCGACAGATGTCGTAGATAAATGGAAATTTTGGGTTTTCAGTCTCAGTGTCAACAGCTTTCTCAACGGCCAACAAACCTATAAGAGTGGGATGTATTTTGGATCTTTTTCCGCCAACCGCGTCACTCCCGAGATGAAAATCAGACTCTCGGTAAACGCCATGCAATCAAAAGATAGATTTAATTACGAGGACCAACTGATCGAGAGTTCATCGGACAGCCAGAATCTTCGTGGCTTGGTGGTCAAGAGCATCAACGACCACTGGTCTGTGGGAGGCTACTTTTCGGTCAATTCTTCGACTTATTCGAACATCAAGCTCAGAGTCAGTCCTGCGCCGGCCATCGAGTATGACCTTTTCCCCTATTCTGAGTCCACTCGAAGGCAGCTCCGTTTTCTTTACCGGTTGAACTATAGTTCCGTTGTTTACAGAGAGGAGACGATTTATATGAAGACGCAAGAAAATTTATGGCAGCAGGCGCTCTCCGTGACGCTGGAGCTCATGCAAAAGTGGGGGACGATAAGCACTTCGCTCGAGGGGGCCAATTATTTGCATGACTTCAGCAAGAACCATTTAGAGGTCTGGGGAGAAATCTCTCTCCGGCTTTTTCAAGGGCTCAATTTCAACATCCATGGGGGTTATTCCAAGATAAACGACCAGCTCTCGCTGCCCAGGCAAGGGGCTTCCTATGAGGAAGTCTTGTTGCGCCGGAAACAACTGGCCACAACATTCGAGTATTTCTTCTCCGTCGGCCTGAGCTACACCTTCGGGTCAGTGAAAAGCAGAGTCGTCAATCCCCGGTTTGGAGACGGAGGCGGCGGAGTCTCGATGAGAATCATGATGTAGTTATTTCCATTACGTC
>CAZKEW010000348.1:0-1646 GCA_964551885.1 uncultured Eubacteriales bacterium | reverse complement strand
TATGCCGTCAAATAAGCCAGCCGCGAGATCTTCTCGATGGTTTCGCCGCTGACCTTATCCACGCTGTCGCTGGTCTGGTGGTAATCGTCGGTCATGGCGGCCATGTAAAAGACCCAGGGAACTTTTGCCGAAGCGAAGGAAGAGTGATCGCTCCCGCCCGTGCCGCGGTCAAGATTTCCTGTCGCCTCGCGAAGGAACAAGTCAAGACCCACATAATCATCGGCATTCTTAAGGACGTCAGCCCACCCGGCTCCGGCCGAGAATGTCACAGAGAGGAAATTGGCCGGCCGGATTTTCTTGAGCAGCTCCGAGCTATCAGGAATATTCATCATCCGGGCCATGCGGGTAATACTTCTTTCGTCGTTGGGACGGCTGATCATGTCCAGGTTGATATAAGCCGCTGTTTTGTCTAAGGGGAAAGCGGGATTCTGGACATAATAGCGGGAGCCAAGAAGTCCATTTTCTTCTCCTGTCCAGAGGCAGAAGAGGACCGACCGCTTGGGCTTTTCAGGATTGGCGGCAAAGGCTCGGGCAAGATTCAGCACTCCAACTGACCCGGAGCCGTTGTCGTCGGCCCCGTTAAAAACATAATCTTCCCACTTGCCCAGATGGTCGAGATGGGCGCCGACGACGACGGCCTCATTTTTCAAATTCGGGTCGGACCCTTCAATGTAAGCCAAAACATTGGCACCGCGGACCAATGCAGCTTTGGCCGTCGTCGCCAGAGTCAGCTTGGTTCCAGGAAGTTCTATGGAGACCGGTTTGCCTGTGTCTTCGATTTTTTTCTTCAGGTCATCTATTTTCTGTCCCGTGCTCTCCAAGATAGCGTTCGCCATTTCCCGAGTTATAGTGATGACGGGCGAGCTTTCCCAAGGCATCTCTGGGCCGGCGCCGGGAATCATCAGGCGCCTCCGCGGCTTATTGATAATCGGCCGGTCATCGGACATCCTTCTCGGTGCGGCCAACCCTTTATACATGTCGCTATCTTTCACCGAATTTTGCACTTGCAGTATGGCTGCCGGTCCAAGTTTGGCAATCTCCTGAGTTTTGGAAAATCCGCCCCTGCCCCTGGGAAAAGGACCGAAAGCAACCGGTGGAAAATATTTTTCTTTAAGCTCCTTCTTCTGAAAAGGAGACTTGGGGTCGTCCTTGCCCGGTGCCTCGGAAATGATCAAGACGATCTTTCCTTTGATATCGAGATTCTTGAAATCATCCCAGCCGATCTCTTTTTCGGTGATGCCGTATCCGGCAAAAACCACTGGAGCTTCAAGCGATCCGGAAGTGGAGGGCATACTCATGAAATCAACACCCGACTGGAAACTGCGCGTCTTGCTCTGAGCGCCTGTCCTGACTTCAAGCGTGATCTCGGTCGAAGCATCAGAAATCTCTTTCATGATGAATTCCTGGAGGTAGCTCTTCTCCTGAGGAGTTGACGGCCGCTCTTCCGGGCCCATGCGCCTCATCATCTGAAAGCGGTCCGTGCCGGGCGCATCACCGGCCGGTTTCAGCTTCCAGAGCGAAAAAAGTGAAGAAGCATATTCAGCAGCAAGCCGATAGCCTCTTGTCGCTGTTTCTCTTCCCTCGAGCAGGTCAGAAGAAAGATAAGAAAGCATCGCCAAAGAATCCTTGGCGGTAATGGACTCAAA
>CAZKEW010000347.1:0-1666 GCA_964551885.1 uncultured Eubacteriales bacterium | reverse complement strand
AAACCTGGATTCCTCCATCCCTCGGAAAGATCAAGAATTAAGGAGAAGAATATGCCGCGCAAAAGAATTCATCTCGTCTCGAACGCCCATCTCGACCCTGTCTGGCTCTGGGACTGGGAAGAAGGCGCCGGAGAGGCCCTGTCCACTTTCCGTATTGCCGCTTCGTTTTGTGAAGAATTCAAAAGCTTTGTTTTCAACCACAATGAAGCTATTCTCTACCGCTGGGTGGAAGCCTATGAGCCCGCGCTTTTCAAGAAAATCCAGCGGCTGGTCAAGCAGAAAAAATGGCATATCCTGGGAGGATGGTATCTTCAGCCTGACTGCAACATGCCCAGCGGCGAGTCGTTCGTCCGTCAGATCCTTCTCGGAAAAAGATATTTCCAGGAGAAATTCGGTGTCGATGTGACAACCGCTTCCAACCTTGACCCTTTCGGCCACACCCAAGGCCTGGTGCAGATTATGGCCAAGGCCGGTTATGATTCCTACATCTTTTGCCGCCCCGGCCAAAACGACTGCCCTCTTCCTGCGGACGATTTTCTCTGGGTGGGCTATGACGGCTCAGAGGTCATGGCGACACGCATTTCCGCCCACTACAATTCCGCGGGCGGCGGGGCCAGAAAAAAAGTATTGGACTGGATCGCAGCGAACCCGGATAGAGACCTGAGCCTTCTCCTCTGGGGAGTGGGAAACCATGGGGGCGGAGCTTCCCGTGCGGACCTCATCCAGCTTGAAGAATTGATGAAAGAGAGGAAAGATTTCAAGATCCTCCATTCCGACCCTGAAGCTTATTTCAAAGAATTGCGGAAAAAAAGATCTTCGCTCCCCAAGCACGCCCAAGACATGAACCCCTGGGCTGTGGGCTGCTATACGACGATGGCCCGCATCAAGCAGAAGCATAGGCGCCTCGAGAATGAGCTCTTTTCAGCGGAAAAAATGGCTTCTGCCGCTCACTATCAAGGACTCATGGAATATCCGCAAAAAGAACTCCAAGAAGCGCTCCTCGACCTCGCCTTCACCCAGTTCCACGATATCCTGCCAGGCTCGTCCATCCAGCCAGTCGAGGAATCCTCTTTGCGGCGGCTTGACCACGGCCTCGAAATCCTCTCCCGGCTCAAAGCGAGAGCATTCTTTGCTTTTGCGGCCGGCGAGCCGCAAGCGAAGGAAGGCGAGATCCCGGTCCTTGTCTATAATCATCATCCTGTTAGGGTGAAAACTCTCATCGAGTGCGAATTTGAGCCTTATGAGATCAACTGGTCGGGGGGCTATCTCTTCCCCCAAATCTACAAAGACGGCAAGCCTCTCCCCTCTCAGCCGGAAAAAGAGGCCAGCAACCTCAACGTCGAATGGCGGAAGAAGGTCGTCTTCGCCGCCGAACTCGAACCCAGTCAGATGAACCGCTTCTCCTGCCGGCTGGAAAAGGTCGCTTCCAGGCCTGTTCCAAAGCTCAGGGAAAAAGCCGGGAAAATATTGTTTAAGACAAAAGAACTTGAGGTTGTCATCAACACCCGGACGGGACTTATTGACAGCTATAAAGCTAACGGTTTCGATTTCTTAGCGGAAAATGCCTTCCAGCCTCTCGTCATGAACGATAACGCCGACCCCTGGGCGATGACGGCGAAAAGCTTCCGCGACCTCGCCGGAAAGTTCGAGCTCGCGCCGCCTGAAA
>CAZKEW010000346.1:0-1713 GCA_964551885.1 uncultured Eubacteriales bacterium | reverse complement strand
CTTATACCCGCAAAATTGCGGTATTATCTTAAAATTATCCATATTAGATTGCAAGCTAGATATTTGACTTTTAAAATATCCAGTATCGCCGGTCGAGAAATTGACGAATCCTTATTACGCACCGGCGGTTTGCCGCGGGGAACCGTGGGCTGAGTTTCCAAAGGAACTCAGGCATTCCTCTGGTCAATAAAGAGCCCATGCTCCGCCCACAAAGACGAGCGTGGATGTCGGCCCAGGGCCGCCGAGCCGCGAGTTGACTCCAGGTTTTAAGGTTTTCTCTTGCTCGGCAAATGAGCAAAGCTTATCGTCATTCTCTACAGTTTGTCCAATGGGCTGGAAATGTCTGAATAGCTTTTTCGAGCGACATGAGTATAAATCATCGTGGTATTCACGTTTTTATGGCCCATGAGTTCCTGGATCGTTCGAATATTATACCCCGCCTCCAAAAGATGTGTGGCAAAACTGTGCCTCAGCGTATGACAGCTTGCCGGTTTTGAAATCCCCGATTTTCTTAAAGCCTCTTTAATCATCCTTTGAAGAGTGCTGGGTTGGATATGATGACGCATGACCCTGCCGCTCACAGGATGGACAACCAGGCTTTTCGAGGGGAACACCCATTGCCAGGCCCATTCCTTATTGGCATTCGGATATTTTTTCTCCAAGGCGTCGGGAAGCGTGGTTCCCCCGTATCCTTTCGCCAAATCCTGATCATGCATCTGTTTGATTCTCTGTAAATGCGATTTTAGAGACTCCTTGATCCTCTCCGGCAATATGGTTGTTCTGTCCTCATCTCCTTTTCCCGAGCGGATGATGAGCAGGTTGTTGGCGAAGTCGATGTCCTTGACTCTTAAGCGGATGCATTCCAGAAGGCGGAGGCCGCTTCCGTAAAGCATTTGAGCCATGAGCAGAGAGGGCCCTTCAAGAAAAGAAAACAGCTGATTCACCTCTTCGCGAGTCAAGACAACGGGGAGTCTTCTCTTTTGCCGTGCCCTTACGGTGTCGGTCAGGTCGCTCAGATTTTTCTGCAGGATATTCCGAAAAAGAAACAACAAGGCATTGAAGGCTTGGTTTTGTGTCGAGGCCGATACGCGTTCACGAAGAGCGATATGGCTCAGATAATTTTTCACATCCTTCCCCTCGAGCGTCAGGGGGTCGCGATCGTTCCAATACTTACGGAACTTGTTGATCCATAGCCGGTAGGATTTTTCTGTCCTGGGGGAATAGTGTCGAAGCCGCATACTCTCGTGTAATCTATCGAATATTTCTTTCCAGCCATGCCTATTCTGTCCGTTGTTCGAAACATCGGGTTTCGAATCAACGGAACCGGTTGTCGAAAGGAGAACAGGTCTTTTATCCGATTTAAGATATTTTTCGGCATATAAAAGAATCGCGTCCGCCGCCTGTTTGACTTGCCAGTCGGCAAACCGGGAGTCCGCTTCCATTGTATCGAGGTATGAAGCGACGACTTGATCTAACGGTTTGGAAGGCCTATGTTGATAGTATTTGAGAAACCTGTCCACCCAGTAGATATAGAATCTGGCTTTCTCTGGAGGGATTAAACGGTGGCGCTTGAGAAAAGCTTCAAATTCCGAGAGGTTTTTTTGACTGTTGTTCAAGCATCGACCCCAGGCTGGATAATACCGTCGCTAAATAGACGGCTTGCAATCTAATATGGATAATTTTAAGATAATACGGCAATTTTGCGGGTATAAT
>CAZKEW010000345.1:0-1715 GCA_964551885.1 uncultured Eubacteriales bacterium | reverse complement strand
GGCGATCTGACCCGAAGGGTCATCTTCGATGTCTTACGACGACTTCGTCGGATTGCGGAGCTTGTTCCGAGCTCGGCGAGGAATCTCCGCTCCTCGTAATGACACGGGAATTATTGCGTTTGTATCAGGTGAGGATAAACGATGAATTACCTTGAGCTTTTTGCCGGACTTATAGCTTTTGTCGGTGCCCTTATCTTGTATTTTTTATGGCAGAGAGTTCTCGAAAAGCTTAAAACCTCCCGCGCTGAAGCCTTTATCTTTTTCCTTTCCCGGGTGAATCTGCCTGCTGTTTTTCTTCTCGTCGCCTTTTGCCTGAAGCTCAATGTCTTGCGAGAGGCTTTCTCCCTTAGCCAAAAATTTTATGGCTGTGTCAATGCCGCGATTGTTTTTCTGCTCGCCTTCTTCCTTATCCGCCTTGCCGATGCCTTGCTCTTTTACCGGTACAAAAGACGGCACCTTTCTTTTCCTCTTCCCGGCGTCCTTCACGGGTTTATCCTCGTCGTCATCTATCTCGTCGTGCTCTTTGCCGTCCTCAAAGGGATATTGGGCTTGAACATCACTCCTTTCCTCGCCACATCAGCCATCCTGACCATGATCCTCGGGTTGGCTTTTCAAGGCGTTCTCAGCAATGTCCTGGCCGGCATATCGCTCAACCTGACCAAATCCTTTGGCCGCGGCGATTGGGTTAAGGTCGGCCAGCATGAGGGCGTTGTGCTGGACACCAATTGGCGGGAGACGCTCATCCTGGACCGCGCTTCGAACGTTGTCGTCATTCCTAATAATACCGTAGCTTCGGAGATGATCATCAACTTTTCTCATCCCGATAAGAAAACAGCCCTGACCATTCCGCTTAAGGTCGGGTATGATGCCCCACCCGCTGCCGTCCTTGATATTTTGCGCGAGGCGGCGCGAGAAGTCCCGGATGTCCTCTCCTCGCCGGCTCCTCAAGCATATATCCTGAGCTATGATGATTTTGGCATTTCCTATCTCGTTAAATTCTGGGTGACCGATTTCGCCCGCAAGCACACCATCAACGGAGATGTCGCCCGGCTCATCTGGTATAAATTCAAACGGAACGATATTGAGATTCCTGTTGCTCTCGCCGAGAGGGTGAAGGATGTTATCCAAGCGGTCAAAGCAAAAGAGGGAATTAGAGCTGATGAGGAGGAAAAAGAGAGGACTTATTCAGATTTGCTCAATTCCAGCTTGCTCCGTTATCAGGAAGGGGAGAAAACCGGGGAGCTCATTGTCTTGCCTGAGGAAGTGCGCCAGCTCGCCGCTTTGGTTCGCCGGCAGAAATTTGCCCGGGGCGAGGCCCTTTTCCGGCAGGGCGAGAAAGGCGAGAGCTGCTACATCGTGGCCAAAGGATTGATCAGAGGCGAAGTGATTTATGAGGAGAAAGGGAAAAAATACACCTCGGAGTTCAAAATTGGGCCCGGCGGGATTTTTGGCGAGATGTCTCTTTTCACTGGAACGCCGCGCACAGCCACCGGCTTTATCGAAGAAGAAGCGGAGCTCTTGGAGATAACCGCCGAAGATTTTGCCTTCTTGCTGAGCCAGAACCCTAAGGTCGCCGAGATCATCGCCGAAATCGTGAGTTCCCGCAACCAAAAAAATCAGGAATCCTTGAGGAAGATCAAAGCGCTTTCGGAGAGAGATATAGAGGCAAGCTGCAATAAGCATTCCATCCTCGAGCGCCTGAAAAAGCTGGTCTC
>CAZKEW010000344.1:525-1776 GCA_964551885.1 uncultured Eubacteriales bacterium | reverse complement strand
TAAATTGCAGGACGGCCTCTTTTGCGGCCGTCTCGATCGCGGTGACGCTCACTTCTCCATCTCCCTGAGCGGCGTGAGCGTCGCCGCAAGAAAAAAGAGCGCCTTCAGCATTCACGGGAAGATAGATGATAGTTCCGGCGATAAGTTCCTTGTTATCCATATTCCCACCAAAATAATCGGGGACCGAAGCCGGCCTTTTGTCCCCGGGTTTTGGCGCGACGCCCATGACACCAAAGAACGACTTCAAAGGGATGATAACGCCGGGAGCAAATGTTGTTTCCATTTTTTCAAGGTCTAATCTGAGCGTCTTGAATTGGCCGGTCGGGAAGTCTTCGGGCAAACCTCCGGCGCCAAACTTACCCGGAAGATGATAGTTCACCCCACAGTCGGCAGTCATGATTTTCTTTATCCGGACCTCCAGGACATCGCCGCGGACTGCGCCCTTGACGAAAATAGGGCCGGTGAGAGTATGGGCTCCCATTTTGCGCTCGACATATTCCTGTCGCTTAGTCAGCAATTCTTCGAGGGTCATGCCGCAGCGGAGCTGGCCGTCCAGGAGCATCATTGTGCTCAAGATAACCGTGTCTCCGGATTCGATTGTCAGAACCGGCGGGAGGGAGGCGTCAAAAAAGCCTGTATGCACAGTTTGCGGTGTCGCCATCAATTTGTGGACTTTTCCGGCATCTGCCGGGGCCACAACTCCCCAGCTGCACAAAAAATGGAAAATTGCAATAAAGCCAGAAGCGAAAAGAATCTTAAGGCAAAATTTTCTTCCCATAGCCCACCTCCTGCAACTTAAGGGCAAATTTTTTGGAGCACGGAAAGTTATTTCCCGAGATTATGGCCGATATCCCGAAGGGGACGATTACATTTTAGTGGCCTTAGCCTCTCCGGCCAATATCCAGGGGCCTCCGTCCAAGGATAGTTCGCTTTTCCAAGTGATTAGAGTAGGCGATACCTCGACGACGCTCCAGCGAAATTTCACCGATTTTCCACCGGCTTTCAGGTCGCATAGGTAAGTCCAAACGTTCTCTTTCTTAGTTCCTAAAAAAACTTGGCTGCCTCCCAGGCCATCGATGACGTAATTGTAATAGGCCTTGGCTTCAGGGTCGTAACCCATAAGGTCCAGTTCGCTGTATGGGCCCATTGCGCCTGTCCATTTATACCGGCAGATCACGTGGAAGTTTCCCTCGAACCACTCGCCCGTCATGATCGCCGAGTACTTCCCGGCCGGAAACAATGGGTTGGGCT
>CAZKEW010000344.1:0-474 GCA_964551885.1 uncultured Eubacteriales bacterium | reverse complement strand
CCGAGCTTCTTGTGCTCGGGGCCGGGCGTCGGTGCTTTTATATTTGTTGCGTTTGGCTTTGACCTTTTCGATGGTTTTACTGTTCGCTTCGGCACAGCTTCGCCCGCACTCTTCCAGGACTCGGATTCTCGTCTTCTCGTTTACGAACTTGTCCAGACGTTCCATTGCCTCCTGAACCCACATCGCTATCTGCCTTGATTCCGAGACCGACGCCAGCTTCTCGCTTCCTTCGAGGACTTTTATTCTGGCCTTCTCTCCGACAAATTCATCGAGATTGCGGCCGAGTTCTTTAATCATCGCCAGATGCTTTTTGGCCGTGCTTTCTCTCCCGTTTCATTTTGGAATTTATAGGACCATATAATGACTCAAAATGATATACCTTTAAACTTGGGTCAAGGTCAATAGAGTCAACTCAGGTGCAGCTTCTTAGCTATCAGAGTGTTCCCTTACTTGTATATTGATGGGGCCAGGTCT
>CAZKEW010000343.1:0-1781 GCA_964551885.1 uncultured Eubacteriales bacterium | reverse complement strand
GGTCGACTCCAGCCGCATCCGCCTGACCATGGACGCTGAGGAAGTATATCTAAACATCAACACGGCCATTCCCTGCGGGTTGATCGTCAATGAGCTGGTCTCGAATGCGTTGAAGCACGGATTTCCGGAGGGGCAGACCGGGGAGGTTTCGGTGGAGCTTCACCGGATTGTGGGAGACGGGTATGTGCTGCGGGTGAGGGATGATGGAGTGGGGTTTCCGGAGGGATTGGATTTTCGCCGGACGGAGACTTTGGGCATGCAGATCGTCGTCACCCTCGTCAGCCAGATCGACGCGTCGATCGAGCTTCGGAGGGAGGCTGGGACGGAGTTTAAAGTTCTCTTTCAAGAAGTCAAGTACAGGCAAAGGACATAAAAATGGAAAAAATCCGAATCCTGATTGTCGAGGACGAAGGCCTCATTGCGAGAGACATCGAGAATATGGTGAAGAACGCCGATTATGAGGTCTGCGGCGTTGTTTCAACAGGAGAGGAAGCCATCGAGAAAGCGAAAAAAACTCAGCCTGACCTGATTCTGATGGATATCATCCTGCGGGGCAACATGGATGGGGTGGAAGCGGCCGAGCGAATCCGCGATCATTTCAACATTCCGGTGATCTATCTGACTGCCCACACCGATGAGAACACGCTCGACCGGGCCAAGCTTACCGAGCCGCAGGGCTATACTCTCAAGCCCGTCGAACAGAAAGAGCTTCTGACCGTCATTGAAATGGCCCTTTACAAACACCAGATGGAGATGAAGTTGAGGGAAAGAGAAGCCTGGCTCGCCACCCTCCTCCAGAGCATCGGGGAGGGCGTGATCGCCACGGACAGGTCAGGGAATATCACTTTTATGAACCCGGTGGCTGAGAAACTGACCGGCTGGCGCCAGGAGGAAAGCATCACCAAACCTTTGACCAGCGTCCTTCACCTGGTCGATGAAGACAACGGCAAGCTGCTCAGAATCTCGATACCGGAATTGCTCTCTGATAAAGCCCGGAATCCTGTGGATGGGAATATCCAGATCGTCAACTATGAAGAAAAAATTCCCATCGAGCTGAGCGCAACCCTAATCAAAGACGCCAAGGACAACATCAGCGGCCTGGTCTTGGTTCTTCATGACCTGACTGAACGCAAGCGCTATGAAGAAAAACTCCGTTATAATGCCGTCCATGACCATCTCACGGAACTGCCGAACCGCTTCCTCTTTTTTGACCGTCTGAACGTAGCCTTAGCCCACGCCCAAAGAGATATCCATAAGCTCGCCACCCTCATGCTCGATTTAGACGAATTCAAAAAGGTGAATGACACTTGGGGACATAATATCGGCGACAAGGTCCTCCAGAGTGTAGCTTACCGGCTGATCCACATGTTCCGCAAGAGCGACACCATCGCCCGCCTTGGCGGTGATGAATTTGTCCTCCTCCTTCCCGAGATTTCTCAAGCGGAAGTAGCCAAAAATGTGGCCGAACGCATCTTGCATTCTTTCCATAAGCCCTTCGAATTTGACGGCCTCAAAATCTCGATCACAGCCAGCATTGGTATTGCCATCTTCCCCGATGATGGAGAAGATGCTGATACCGTCATCCGGAATGCAGATATCGCCATGTACCAGGCCAAAGACGAAGGCCGAAACAGGTACCATCAATACAGCCGGGAGCTGAGAGAATATATCCGCCAATGAGGGGTAATTAGATATAAATTAGAAGAGCAGGAATATATCCAATGTTAAGCTCCTCCGGCACTTTCATCTTTTTCAAAGTGACTAAGACGCCTAAGTCTTCG
>CAZKEW010000342.1:0-1792 GCA_964551885.1 uncultured Eubacteriales bacterium | reverse complement strand
GGTTATAGGGATTTGCTTTTCGGCGGCGATGGCCGAGCTTTGGAAGGGGGAAGGCGAAACGGTTCTCCCTCCAAAGAAACCTGGCAGCGCCGGTTTTTGCTCAGGTTTATTTTTCCGAGCTTCCAGGAGGCGGGGATTTTTCTTTTCAATTTTTTGCTCCTGAGCTGAAGTCTAAAGGAAATGACATAACTGAGAGAGTATTGTACAAATCTTTGCCAATGATATCTACGCGGGGATTACTTCACCACGAGCTTGGTGAAGGGGAAGAGATAAGCCTGGAAAAAGACGAGGATCCCCATGAGCGCGGCAAGGGCAAGGCTGTGGAAGAAGACATAGCGCAAGATTTCCCCTTCATGTCCGTACCACTTGGTGGCGGTGCTCGCGACGACAATGCTCTGGGCGTCGATCATCTTGCCCATGACGCCGCCGGAGCTGTTCGCCGAGGCCATGAGCACAGGGCTCACGCCAATTTGCTCGGCCGATATCTTCTGCAGGCTGCCGAAGAGCACATTGGAAGATGTGTCCGATCCTGTGAGGGCTACGCCCAGCCAGCCGAGGAGCGTCCCAAAGAAGGGATACAAGACTCCGGTCTTGGCGAAGGTCAATCCCATGGCCGCATCCAGGCCGGAGTAGCGAGTCGTATATCCTATCGCCAGCATGGCTGCCACGGTGAGGAGGGGAAAACGGACGCGCTTCAGGGTTCTCCACCAGGCCTCAGCCATCTCTTTTATTTTGAAACCCATGACCAAGGCCGAGATAATCGCGGCAATAAAAATGCTAGTCCCCGTGAAAGACAGCCAATTGAATGTATAAACAGCAGCTTCAGCGGTGGGCTTGAGGACGACAGGAGGCATGCGGTTGATAAGCAGGTGAACACCGGGAACGGGAATCTTGAAGACCGAAATGTTGTCGAGAAAAGATTTGACCTGGGGAATGCCCCAGATAAAAACGACAAGGCTGAGGATGGCCCAAGGTGTCCAGGCCCTGATCACTTCGGCGGCACTGTAGCTGTGGGAGGCCCGCGCCTCTTTCCCTTCTTCCTGTCCATTGAGCCCCCAAATTCGCCGAGGATGCCAGAAGAGGAGAAAGATGATAAGCCCGAACATGGACACAACCGAGGCGATGATGTCCACAAGCCAAGGTCCGTGCAAATTTGAGATGAGGAATTGGGGAATGGCGAAAAGCGTTCCTGCGACAAGGAGCGCCGGCCAAATCTCAATCATTCCGTTGAACCTGGCAAACGCCCAGACAAGCCAGAAAGGAACGATGATTGAAAAGAATGGAAGCTGACGTCCGACCATGGCGCTCAATTTCTGAATCTCGATCCCGGTCACACCGGCAAGGGCGATGATGGGTGTGCCGAGCGCGCCATAGGCCACAGGCGCGGTGTTGGCAATAAGAGAAAGACCCGAGGCGGCGAGCGGGCTGAATCCCAGGCCGATCAAGATGGCTGCCGTCACAGCCACGGGCGTTCCGAACCCGGCCGCGCCTTCGAAAAATGCTCCGAAGCAGAAGGCAATCAGCAGAAGTTGGAGGCGGCGGTCTTGAGTGATGCCGGTGAGGCTTTCCTGCAGGATTTTGAAATAACCCTTTTCGCTGGCTAAAGCATAAAGGAAGATCACGTTCAGGATAATCCAGCCGATAGGGAAGAGGCCGAAGGCGGCTCCATAAATTGCGACGGAAAGGCCCTTGAAGGCAGGCATGCCGAATACAAAGATGGCGATCACAAGCGCGGCTGCAAGGCCAAGGATCGCCGCGGAGTGAGCCTTGAGGCGAAGAAAAGCCAGGCTGC
>CAZKEW010000341.1:0-1810 GCA_964551885.1 uncultured Eubacteriales bacterium | reverse complement strand
AACTTCTATTCAAACACTTCGGTCATGGTTGGCGTCCGGCAGGATGTCGACGGTCAGCGCTTCTTCGCGCCCGCGCCACTCAACCTTTCCTTCCAGACTGAGGCAGGCTGGTTTTCGATAGGACTTTGTGAGCTACCCGACGCCACGAACTTTCGCTTCCATAACGAGTGTCTCTCTATTGATTATCCTTGGAGTAAGCTGGGGTTGCCGGAGGACAGGCTCTTTTGGATTACACCCATCTGTTTTACTTTCAACCAGTCGGAATGGGAGGCCATCGAAGATTACCGGAACTACCTGCTGGGCAATGGATTTATTCAAGATATTCCCATTGAAAAAAAACAGATCCCTTCGTGGTGGATGGACCCGCTTCTCTGCACCTGGGGGGCCCAATGCGCGGATAACGCTGCTCAAGCGAACCCGCGCTTCACCTCAAGCTGGGTAAAAAACTACGTGCTCGGGCAGGAGAAGGCCCTTGGGCTAAAGCGCTTTTCCGTGATTATTGATGACAAGTGGCAGAGGTACTACGGAGATCCCAGCCCTGACCCCGTACGTTTTAAAGACATGAGGAAGCTTGTGGACTGGATCCACCGGCGGTGTCACAAGGCCCTTCTCTGGTGGCGCTGCTGGTATGGAGAAAAAGGCTCTTTGCCCGATCAAGTAGGCTTATTGGATAATGGCTATATCGACGCCACTCACCCCCGTTTTAGAGATTATGTGAAACGGGCGGTCCGGATCATGCTGGGAGGTGGCAAGGGAGAGCTCGATGGCGACGGGTTTAAAGTCGACTATATTTTTGATGTGCGTGACCCTGCCACCGCAACCTACGCTCAGCCTTCTTTGGGGATCGGCATCCGTGAGGTTTATCGGTATGCCAGCACCTGGTATGAGGAGGCGAAGAAGATCAAAAAAGACTGTCTCATCACCTTCAGCGGACCCGCCCCCCATTTTTCGCTCTTGCAGGACATGTCTCGGCTCAACGATGCTGGCATCGACCGCCTCCAGCGTCAGTACCGCGCCCGGGTCAGCGCCTTGTCCTCGCCCAATCTTATCATCGATGGAGACGGTGCTGACATGTTTGTCCCTCTTGCGGATTACCACCATGTCGTCAGCTCGACCTTTGGGACGCCTTCCTTGTATTACCTGTCTTCTTTTCCCGATGGCCCTTTTACCGATGAAATGCAGAAAGTCACCGGCCTGATTTTCCGCCTGGCCTCTTTGAAAAAGCCCGGGCACGCCGTTTTCAAGGGTTTTGGAAATTGGCAGTTTATCCGGAGCGGAAAAGTCATCGCGGAATCATTCCAGGACGGGAGCGGGTTCCTCGTGCATCCCGATGATGGACAGTGCTTAGTGTTGTCAACGAAGACTCAGGACCTTCTCGTGCCGTTTTATGAAGGAGTTCCTTTTAAAGTTCAGACCGAAGAAGGAGCCGTCAATTTTGAAGTTCTATCCGGAGGAAGCGTTCGGATTCCCCAGGCCCAACGGGGAAAAATATATATTCTCTTTTTGAAAAAGTAAAAGGAGTTTGGCTATGCTTCGCCTTCCCGCTTTTTTGTTGATTCTGTCCAGCCTCCTGGACTTTCCTCTCCCGCAGGCGGCGGGGCCGCAAGGGCGACCGGATCGTCCTGGATAATCTTGAGGCAGTCCGGCTGACGCCTGCCAAGCCCGGCACTCCCAAGATTTTTCTTCCAGATACCGGCACCGCGCCAAGTGGAAGCCATTCCTCCGGCGGCGCTGGAAAAAGTTTTCTGGGATAAAGCCCATCATCGCCTGGTTCTGGATTTATTACTCTCTGAAGAGGCCGTCCTGGTTA
>CAZKEW010000340.1:0-1859 GCA_964551885.1 uncultured Eubacteriales bacterium | reverse complement strand
GCGGCTTAAGCTCTCCGACGGCAAGGTCCCTGGCAAGCCAGAGCGCGGCTTCTTTAGCCGACTGCTCATTCCCATGCTGCGAGGCCGTGAGGAGAACAGTTGGCTTAGCGCTATTGATTTTCGCGGCAGAGTCAGCGCCCTCTTCCGTGATGATGACCAGGAACAGGTCTTTGGAGGTGAATTCTCTGACTTCTTTTGTTTTCCCGATCACCGCGATTGATGCCTCCGGAGAAGAGAAATCAAGAACGCTAAGAAACCGAGCGATCTCTTCATGCTGACTGTACTGGGTGTAGCGGGCCTCTTCGGCAGGGGTTTTTATGGTTTCGCCGAGAGAATGATAAGAAAGAAATAATAAAAGAACAGAGAAGAAAATAAAAACCTTGCTGAACTTTTTTTGATTCATGAAGCCTCCATTTGTATTTCTCCTGAGACATGAGCCTGCCCCGGGGTGCTTATTGTCATTATCAGCTGCTACTTCTCATTTTTCTTAGGCGTGTCCTCGGTCTGAGGCTTAAACTGAAATTTGAGGGCGACGTCCTTTGTTTCGCCGTTGCGGAGCAAGCTAAATTTCACCTCATCATCCCACCTGAACCGGGCCAGATAGATCCTCAATTCGTTGATATCGGAAAAGGCTTTCCCGTCGGCAGAAAGAACAACATCCCCTTTCTCGAAATCACCGCCCAGGGCAACGCCGTCGATGGGCTTCCTGTCGATCACGAGATTCTCAAGCCCTTCCACCTCCTTGAGCGCAAGGCCGACCGAGGGATAAACAGGCCTTTCTTCCTCCGGAATTCCAAAGATGTAATCGGCAAGACTTCTGGAAACAGCGATGCTTTTCTCTCCCGGCGAGAGGGCGACCGCCACTACTGTCTTGAAGGGGAACTGATTTTTTTCATACACCCGGCGGTTGATCCCCAGGTTATAAAGGAGGTGGCCGGAGCCGGCCAGAACAATCATTTTTCTTTTTTCCTTTTCTGCGCTTTTGACGGTATTTGCCGCCATCACTTCGTCCCAGGCAGCCTGGGCCCGGTAAAGCCCTTCGAACATTTTCTCTAACCCCTCCCCCTTCATCTGGTGGGGAAGTTCGCTGCTCTCGAAGATGGCCCGAATCAGAGTTCTGTGCTCCTCGCTGGAAAGGTCAGGCTGAGGCACGAGCGCCTTCTCCTCATCCGAAAGGCTATCCCAACCCTTCATCCGGATCTTGGTAATGATTTCGCGGGGCACATTCAGAGCCAAGACCGGAATTTTATTCTCTCTAACAAAATCAAAAATCTTCTCATAGAACCCGAAATTCATGTTCCAATAGACGTGCCAGCGGGCCTCCCGGAGGAAATTTTCCTTGGCGAGCTCGCCCCGGCTCCATTTGTCGAGGACGGGTTGAACTTCTGTAGGCAGCATTTCCAGGCCGATGGCCAAATTTTTGTCTCTCTCATAGAGCGCCTGGATGATCCGTGACTGGATGTCGTGCATGGTCATATTGTCATGGCTCTCTCCGATAAAGATGAACCGGCTTCCTTCCATTTCCTTGATCATCTTGAGAAAAGGCAGAGGCTGCCCGGTGCGGGCCGAGTAAATCTCTCCCGCCTTAACCTCGAGGATTTTATTCTTGAGCTTGGCATCGCCAATGGCCAGTCGGAGCGTCTTATCTTCCTTATCTTCTCCAAGAATAGAGAGTGAGAAACAAAATAGTGCCGCTAAAAAAAGAGCAAATACTTGTCTCCAATTTTTCATAAGCATCCTCCGCGAAAGATTCCCATGTATCATAGCTTCCTGCTCAATATGAGTCAATCGTAATAAAGGAGCCTAAAATTGCCGAAAGAATTCTGTCATCGCGGGCGAAGCGCGGCGATCTAACCCGA
>CAZKEW010000339.1:0-1876 GCA_964551885.1 uncultured Eubacteriales bacterium | reverse complement strand
GCCCTTCGGGACATTGCTCCCTTTGGTCGCAACTTCGTATATTCTGGGAACGTTAAATCTCTTCGGCTGGAAACTTCGGATCCCGATAGAGTTTACAAATCTCACTATCCTGCTCGTTCTTGTCGTGGTGAGTATCGGCGGCTTTTTCTTCTGGAACGCGTTCTGTGCGGCGCTTGCAGCAATGATCAACGACCCAAACACCTCCTCAAAGACAGCATTCTTGTTTGTTCCCATCGTTCCTTCTTAAACAAGCCTGTTTTCTGTCCAAACAATGGGGAGACCCTCAGATTAGCCACCCATCTGGAGGTGCATCACATCATCATGTTATCTTATCAACCTTATTAGTCTAAAAAACTCCGGCGATAGGCTTTGCGCAGAAGGGACACTTCCCGTCTTTGACCTTGTTCTCTTCGACAATAAACCCATTCCGTCGGAGGAGAGGCTTCCCGCACTTCGGGCAAAAGGTATCCTCCGATTCTCCCCAGACATTGCCGATATAAACATACTCAAGGCCCTCCCTTTTCCCCAGGGAGCAAGCCTTCTGCAGGGTTTCGAGAGGAGTGGCGTGGGACTGGGTGTATTTGTAATCAGGATGGAACCGGCTGATGTGCCACGGAATTTCAGGGCTTACGCCGGCGATAAAGCGGGCAATACTCGCAAGCTCCTCTTCTCCATCGTTCATTCCCGGAACAACGAGTGTTGTCACCTCGATCCAGATGTTGAGCTCCTTCATCAGGCGGATGGATTCGAGGACCGGTTCGAGGCGCGCCCCGCAGACTTTTTTATAAGTCTCATCTTTAAAAGCCTTGAGGTCAACATTCGCCGCGTCGAAATAAGGCTTGATCAGATTAAGAGCTTCCGCAGTCATATAGCCATTTGTGACAAAGACATTGGCCAGACCGGCAGTCCGGGCCAGCTTGGCTGTATCGTAGGCATATTCATAAAATATCGTCGGCTCGGTATAGGTATAGGAGATGCTCCGGCAGCGCTGCCTGTTCGCCTCCCTTATAATATCTTCAGGAGAGAGCCTGTAGCCTCCCTCAAATGCCTTGTCTTTTTTAGCGACCTGGGAGATCTGCCAGTTCTGACAGAAGGGACAGCGAAAGTTACACCCTGCGGTGGCGATGGAAAAGGACGTTGTTCCAGGGAGAAAATGATAGAGAGGTTTTTTCTCGATCGGGTCTATGTGCGCAGCAATGGCCTCTCCATAAACATGAGTGTATAATTTTCCCTCCCTGTTTTCTCGGACTCCACAAACGCCGAATTTTGAGGCTGCTATGAGGCAGCGGTGCGCGCAGAGGAAGCACTCGACTCTGCCTCCTTCGAGGCTGCGGTAAAGCATGGCTTCTTTAATCATTTTCTTTTTCGCTTCGCCGGTTTCAATTCAGGGTAGAATTCGCGAGCAGCCGGACAAAGATTTCTGATAGCGCACTGCGGGCAGCGGGGCTTTCGTGCCTGACAGACTTTCCGGCCGTGGTCCACCATCACGTAGTTAAAGTCCAGCCAGTCTTTTTTTGGCACGAGCGTCATTAAATCCCTCTCGATTTTTTCAGGGTCATGCTCTTTGCTCAGCCCCAGTCTTCCGGAAAGCCTTTTCACATGGACATCGACGGCGATGCCTTCGACTTTCCTGAAACCCGAAGAAAGAACGATGTTGGCCGTTTTTCTTGCTACTCCCGGGAGGGTAATGAGATCCTCCATCCTGTCCGGCACTTCACCCCCAAAATCCTCAACAATTTTTTGACTGGCACCGGTGATGCTTTTCGCCTTGTTGCGGAAGAAGCCGGTCGGACGGATTGCCCCTTCGAGCTCGGTCTGGTTTGCCCGGGCAAAGTCAGCGGCTGTCGGGTACTTCTGGAAAAGTCCTGGAGTGATC
>CAZKEW010000338.1:0-1884 GCA_964551885.1 uncultured Eubacteriales bacterium | reverse complement strand
CTTCATGTCCTATGTTACCACCTGGCTGCCCACCGATGATAACCGGGCCTTCTAGATGATTATCGGATCATGTACCTGCCGAACCGCTCCGCTTCTTCTTTTGCCTTCGCCCGCACCTTACTGTGGACGTTGAACCCCGCGTGGCGCCAGGAGAGAAGCCTCCCGACCCGCTCCTGGCCGATGATCTCCTTGTGGAGGAGAAACTCAAGGACCTCCCGGACAAAGAACTCGGCAAAGAAGGGCAGCACTTTGGGGAACGTCTTCGTACAGAGAATATGTTTTTACCTTTGAGAAGTTCAGTATCGAAGGCTATGATGTCACGGCCATCTTCATCGGCGCCTACCAGGAGAAGAGAGAGTTTTCGATTCAGATCGACAATGTCCTCTTGAAATGACCTAGGAGTTCGTGGAGCGAAGGATGGTCGTCCACTCTATTTTTTACTTCGGCAGGCCTGACTCTTAGCTTGAAGCCAGTTTCACGTCCAGCCAGAAAGAATATTTTTTGGGGCCTGTCCTCGATATTCCAGAAGAAGACGCGCCGGTGGAGGAACTTTCGCTTCTGCTGCCCCTTGCGTGGTTTTCTGAAGCTGTCTCACTTTCCACTCCTCTTTCTGAGGCGGCGGCAACCCTAGCCAGTCTTGCCGCCTGCATTTCTTTGGTCAGGCCTCCCCATTCAAAACCAATTTTAAAACTTCCGCCGGGCTCAACTCCTATCCCGGCAGCCTGATTCTCCTGGCTGAGAGGGATCCGGAACTCAAAGACTGTCATTTCTCCCTTTTTGGCGTGTTTAAAGGTCGGAGGTTCATATTCAAATCCCGGGGGTATCTCAATCGGCGAGACTTTATTCTTTTTGATAAGCTCGCAATCATACAGGAGATAACTGGGCCGTGACTTTATTTCTTCTTTTTGCTCTTCCGAGAGTACCTGGCCCTGTCTTTCAAGAGCCAGAATGAGCTCGTCCGGAGTGGCTTGCCTTTTGAAGAACCGGATGCCCCGGTCTTTTTTCTGCTTTCCCTCGGCGTTGCAGTAAATCGTAATTCCCGTGGCCTCAAGGGTGCTCAAGTAATTTTTATCTTTGATGATAAAAAGAATGTAGAGATTGTTCGCATCGTTGCGGAAGGCATAGTCGGCGCCTGCGCTTTCTTCAGAGATAAGGGCCTCTCCGCTCCACTCTTCCTCCGAAGCGTCAATGGCCGCCGGCAGGGAAGTCCATGTGCTCTGCACGAGCTTCTTCTCGGAAAAGCCGGGATGGAAAAGGACAAAAACAGCCAGTAAAATTGGGATATAGCTTAAGATTTTTTTACCTTTCATGATTTCCTCTCCTTTTCGGATTTAATTTTCTCCATTTTCCAATGGTCAATTCGAGGATTACCCCTATGATATCTATGTCAAATATAATTTGCCGGAAATCCGATGTCAATAGGGTCAGGCGGCCGTTTATTCATCCAGATGTTCGGGCGGAAAATCAATTCATAGGTAATTCCTTTTTGTGGTCGCATGAGATCGCTCCCCTTTGAGCCACAAATCCATGTTGCCGGCCTCATCAAGAGGATATCTCTGGCCGATGATCGGTGTCAAGGCAGGAAAAAATCGAGCCGAGGATGGGGATTGGTCCAGAAAAGCTTTCTGTCCCGGCCAAGTAGCATCCGCCTGCGACAAAGGAGATAATCGGAGAAGCTTCTTCGGATTGCAAGTCCCCGGGTTGAAGAATCCCCATTCCTGTAAGGAAATAGACTAGTGCTGCCACCATCGCCAATCCGACAAGCACATACAGCAAAGTCTTCAATATTCCTCTCCTTCAAATTTGCTCAATATGTTTGACGATTATTGTATTCAATATCGGTGGCTTCTCACTCGTGTCCCCATAATGCTTCTTTTTCCCTCA
>CAZKEW010000337.1:0-1899 GCA_964551885.1 uncultured Eubacteriales bacterium | reverse complement strand
GGCGTGATCCCTTGGCGAAGGTTGATCATCATGATGACGAAGATGAACAGGACCATGATGGCGCCGGCATAGATGATGATCTGGACCGCAGCGATGAAAGGCGCATCGAGAAGCCCGAAAAGGCCGCCGAGAGCGGCAAAGGCTAAGACTAAATAGAGAGCGTTATAAGCCTGATTTTTGGAAAGGATCATGCCCAAAACAGAACCGACACAAATGAAAGCTAACAGGAAAAAAAGGAAAGCGCCCATTTTTTAGGTTCTCCATTATATTGATTGTATTTTTGACAGTCAAGGAAATTTTACGCCGATGAAAATCTGGCGACATGTTCCAAATTTTCTGAAATTTTGTACGTGTCCCCAAGATTTTTTTTGACAAACATAACGAATTTGTTATAATAGGCTCGGTACCGCGGGGTAGAGCAGTCTGGTAGCTCGTCGGGCTCATAACCCGGAGGTCGTTGGTTCAAATCCAACCCCCGCTACCACCTTTTTTTGCCGTTTTTTCATCCAAAAATTTTAATAGAGCTCATTCCTTCGTCTCAACCCAATTTAACAGTTTTAACAGTATAGACTAAAATCATTAATACTTTTACGGCCAGTTGCATAGGGAGATATAAATTCTTATCATGTAAAAAGATAAATATTATTTGGCTCGACGAGTTCTTTGAGTCTAATTGGGAGGAGCGAACATGAAAAGACGTAATTTCTTGAAAACTGCCGGCATCTCAAGCTTAGCGGCCGGCTTATTTACCCCAAATAATTTTGCCCAAGCTTCCGAGAAAGCCATAAAGCCCAAAAGACTTAAGCCGGGAGATACGGTCGCCCTGGTCAGCCCATCCGGAGCCACAGCCACCCGTTTTGAGGTAACTCTGGTCAAAGAAAGCATGGAAGCCCTGGGGTTTAAAGTGAAATTCGCTGATCATTTATTAGACCGGTATGGCTATCTCGGCGGCAAAGATGAAGTCCGGGCCGCAGACCTCATGACCCAATTTGTTGACCTGTCCGTGGCAGGCGTCGTCGCCATTCGAGGAGGCTGGGGATGCGCCCGCATTCTTCCTCTTCTCGATTATGAGGTCATCCGCAAGAACCCGAAGGTCTTCATCGGCTATAGCGATATCACGGCATTGATCCTCGCCATCCATGCCAAAACCGGGCTTGTCTGCTTTCATGGCCCCATTGGGCTTGACCCCTGGAATTCCTTCACTGTGGATTATTTCAGGAAGATTTTGATGGAAGCCGAGCCTGTCACTATGCAGAACCCTTCTGAGGCCGGCGACCATCTGACCCAGGTAGAGAATCGGGTCCAAACAATCGTCGCCGGCAGCACAACCGGAATTCTCAAGGGCGGATGCCTCTCCATCGTTTCAACTCTCCTCGGAACAGAGTACGTCCCCCAATGGAAAGACTCCATCCTGTTTGTCGAGGATGTCGATGAGGAGATTTACCGCATCGACCGCATGCTCACGCATCTTAAGCTGGCCGGTGTGCTGCAGCAGATCAAGGGGTTTATTTTTGGGAAGTGCACCGAGTGCAACCCCGACGAAGGATACGGGTCGCTGACTTTAGAACAAGTCTTAGATGACCACATCAAGCCCCTGGGAGTGCCGGCCTGGTATGGGTCCATGATTGGCCATATCCCGATGAAATTCACGGTTCCCGTCGGGGTCGAAGCCAAGATTGATGCAGAGAAGGGGTTGATCCAATTGCTCGAGCCGGCTGTTTTTTAAGCTGGAAAGCAGCGCTTGGTCAACTTTTCCTTTATGCTTTGAGGGAATAGACGAAAGCGGCATATTTGACAGCAAGATAAAATTTATCCATCAGATGATCCAGGTCAGTCCGGTGCCAAGTCGCGGGCCACTAGAGGAAATCGAAACGCGAACGGTAAAAGCGAGGAAATAGG
>CAZKEW010000336.1:0-1903 GCA_964551885.1 uncultured Eubacteriales bacterium | reverse complement strand
AGCCAGCGAAGGGATTCGAACCCCCGACCCGCTGATTACAAATCAGCCGCTCTACCAACTGAGCTACGCTGGCGCAGGTTTCGTTTCAGAGGCGCATATATCTAGCGCCCATGGCCTTGCGGGGAAAGAGAAAGATTTATTGATAAATAAATATACTTTCTCTCTGCCAGCTCAAATAAGTTTCGATAATTTTTTGTGAAAAGCAGAAAATTAAATTTCTACGCCGACCATGTTAAAGGAATTTACGTTTATTGTCAAGAGAGAAGTTGAATTTTCAGAATTCTCTTTTTTCTTTGGACATCACCCTCGCCCGGTTCAGTTTCTCTCCCAGGTTTCTGTAAAATTCAACAGAAAAAATAACGTATTTTGCCTTCTGGATCCCGGTGAGATTTTGCTCCAAAAAATCCTCGAATTCTTGATCTTTCTCGATAAGGCTCCTTCTCAGATCCTTGACCGTCTTGGTCTTGGCGGCTATTTCCTCTTCTTTGGGTTGGGCCTCGCCCATGAGAGCCTTGAGGTCCCGTATCTCACGGTTGAGCGTCTTGATGATGTCCATCTTCTCTTTTTCAACCCGATAAGACGCCGGATAAATTTTGGCCGTTTGTTCCTCGGTCAGATCAAGCACCTCGGTCATGCGGAGCAAGCGGAGCCTGTTGATGTTCTCGCGCATTCTCTCCCTGCCCGGAGGCTCTTGGCCGGGCATCTGAGCTAAAAGCAGAGAGCTTAAGAAAAGGAAGCCCGTCAAAAACAAAAAAGATTTTTTCATGTTCATGGTCCTTCTCCTATGATTTCATTTCCTTCTTTATTTCTTGTTCTATGAACTTCAATTCTTGTTCACTGAGACTCTCCCAGAAGAAAGGGTCTTCAGAAATAAGAGAGTGCTCTTCCAGCGCTGCAGAATCCAGGCCTTCTCTCAGGGAACCTAAGATGATACGATTGAAATGCTCTTCGAGTTTGGCATCATCCCCGATCTCCTGGTGGAGGCGGATGAGGCAGGCTTCATAAGAGAAGATGTCATTTTCTGGGGCCGGCCTCTGCCTCGGGAAAAAAACGAGGCTGAGCGTCAAGGCCAAAAGGACGGGCGCTCCCATCCAGGCCCATTTCCAGCTTAGGCGGAATGGCCTCGGAGTCTCACTTTCTGGCTCCAACGCTTTTAGCTTTCCTTCCAGGCTTGCCGAAAACTCTTGCCAATAAAAAGGAGACGGCTTGGCTTTCTCCATGCGCCAAGCTTCTCCCTGAATCCAGCTGAGTCGCTCCTCGTAGGCGCGGCAATCCGAACACTGGGTTAAATGGTCCTCGAGAATCTTTTTCTTTTTCCGAGAAAGTACACCGTCGAGGGCATCAGATATCCATTTCTCATATTTTTGGCATGTCATTTCGCACCTCGTCGAGATAAGGCCTCAGCTTGGCCTGGAGCATTTTCCTGGCCTTGTGCATCCGCCAGGAAACGGTGTTCTCCGAACAGCGCAGGGCGCGCGCGGCCTCGCCGTGGGTCATCCCTTGAAAAACGACCAGGACAAAAGAGGACTTATAGGGCAAAGGCAGGGCGTCGACTGCCTCATTTATTCTCTCCCCAAGTTCTTTGCTCATGGAAGCAGGCTCCGGAGAAGAAAATGTGGGCTGTTCATGGTCAAGCGAATTCTCTTCATACTCCTGCCTTTTCATTTCCTTTTTCTTCTTTTTCAAAAAGTTTAAACTTTGATTCACAGCAATCCGGAAAATCCAGGTGTAAAAGCCCGATTGTTGACGAAAACGTTTGAGCGCCTTGAAGGCCTGCAGGAATGTTTCCTGGGCCAAATCATCGGTGTCGCTGTGGTTTTGCGCATAACGATAAATGGTCTGGTAAATCCTTTCGCGATACCTCCGGATGAGCTCCGAATAAGCTTCGAGGTCGCCTTTCTTA
>CAZKEW010000335.1:0-1917 GCA_964551885.1 uncultured Eubacteriales bacterium | reverse complement strand
TTGCGAGGAACGAGGTGACGAAGCAATCTCAACTTAACAGGCTTAGATTGCTTCGAAGTTTATCGGAAGCCATTGTTTTCCTTAGGAACACACCCGTCATGGATAAAAAAGGATGTTACGGGCTGGCAGTATATTTTCCCACAAGCCGGGACTCTTTTGAACAGAACCGACACATATACGGATCACTCTACGGCTTGATGAAATTCGCCCGGCAAGGCTGGCTGGATTTTCTCTATGATTATTGGAATAGCCGGGCACGCTGAAAGCTTGGTCATTCATTTTCAATTTAATCGTTGCCCCCCTTTTATTTCCCTCAGGATACGAACAAGTCACTTCCCAGAGCATTCGAAGCTGATCTTCATCGCCGATAAGCCTCCTCCGCCCCATGTTCTTGAGCAGACCGCCCTCCTGGCGGCTGAGCCCGGCTCTCTGAATTCGCCTGTTTTCCACCTTGATTGAATGACTATACCAGAAGACAAGCTGGGGAAACAAATCTCTCTTTTTTTCAAGATCAAAATCTCTGGATTAATACTGTTGATTTGCTGTTCGACTTCGCGGTGTCTTAAGGGTAACCAGAGGAGAGGGGTTTTGTACCGATAGATGATCTTATACTTTTCTTGTTCTAGATAGAATTGCCTGAAAATTTGTTTCCTGCCAGTGGGAGGCAAAAATCGCCGGGTGAAATCCACGGTTAGGATGATATACTCGGGTTTGGATGGAAGTATATTCAAATCCATAAAGGGGCTTTGCATCTTGAAATGTTGGAATCCCGTAAGGCGCGGGGCATAGACTGGCCAAACGCCCAGTCCAATGATGGCATCTTTCGGAATGTTCTCCTTCATCCATTTCTCGGCGGCATACCGGGAATCCTTCACCATGAGAACATCCAGAGAAGAGGCGGTCAAAACAGAATAAGCATAGACCGCAACGACGGCAACCTGAAAAAGTTTGGAAAACTTGGGATGCGCCCCCAGGGTGGCGCCAAGAAACCCACCTCCAAAAAGGGAAAAGATGACACAGACAGGGAGATAGAATCTGGCATAATTGTACATGATGACATGAATAAGAAGAATCTCGTGAGAGATAACGAAAAAGAGGAGTGATAGGAGAAGAACGTTTCTTGTCTTGGAGGTGAGCGCCCTTATCAGGCCTGCGACGCACACCGCGAAGAGAGGCCAGCCCAGTGAAAATTGAATTTGATTCAGCGCCCGCCCCAGCAGGCTGATATGGCCGGCAGGCGTGTGGGGAAAAAGCTGAGCATTTTTGCTCAGAGGACCCGTGATGGCCTTCAAGTGAAGCAGGAATCCCTGAACATTGAAGCCTAAATTGTAAATCAGGAAAAAGGCAACTAGAGCCACAGCCGCGGCATAAAGATAGGTGGGATTGCTGAGAAAACGAAGAGGCGTTAAGTTCGGCGTGGCTTTTTTCCTGGACTTCCAATCAAGAAAAAGGACGGCCAGCAGCGGAAAGATATAGAGCGCGTAAGCTTGGTCTTTTGTGCAAACCGCAAAAACCGCGGACAAGGCGAAGAGAAGGTAATATTTTCTCTGACGGGTCTTGAGAAGGCGCAGGAAAAAAAACATCGAGACCGTGAACCAGAACAGGCAAGGGACGTCCAAATTTGCTGTCTTGGCATAATAGACAAAAGGGATAAGGAGAGCTGTAATCATGGCAGCAAAAAGCGATGACCTCTGATCATAGATTTCCTGGCCGCATTTGTAGACAAGGAAGACGATCCCGGCACCCATAATGACACTTAAAAGGCGGCCGAGGAGAATTAAGACGGAGTGGATAGAGACATCGTCAAGATCCAGCCCCAGAAATTTGGCGCCCACCATAAATGGCGCCTGGACAAGAGCGAGGAGATAATAATGGAGAGGGGGATATTTGGCGTGCCAACCGTGGGCAAATCGGTGT
>CAZKEW010000334.1:0-1938 GCA_964551885.1 uncultured Eubacteriales bacterium | reverse complement strand
GCTGCGGGCGGGCGGGGACTAGCGCCATGCCACCCATTCTCACTAAATTTCTATGACTATTACGGGAATGGTGCCGCTTCCTAGGATAGACGGGAAGGCCGTCTCTGGCAGCGGGGACAGAAAAAACTGCTCCTCCCGGCGATACGGAGGCGCTTGATTCTTCCGCCGCACCGGGGGCAAGGAAGCGACTCCCGGCCATAGACACATAGGTGATCCTGAAAGCCTCCCTCTGCGCCGTCTCCATCCCGATAATCCCGGATGGAAGTCCCCCTGAATTCTAGAGCTTTCGATAAAACCAAAGGTATCGCTTTCCAGAGTTTTTCCAGATCTTTTCGGCGAAAGCGAGAAACTTCGGATTCAGGATGGAGTCCGGCCTCGAACAGGATTTCAGCGGCATAGATATTGCCGATGCCGGCAATGAGCCCTTGATTGAGGAGCAGTGGCTTGATGCGACCGCGCCGGCCTTGGAGAAGTTTAAGAAAGGAGGAAAGGCCAAGCTCCAAAGGTTCTGGGCCGAGGCTTCGGAGTTCCGTCGAGCGTTCCGCTTCTGAAGTCTTCAGGGGCAAGATAAACCCAAATTTTCGAATATCCCGGAAGCGAAGTTCTCTTCGCGGCTTCCTGAAAGAGATGACAAAATGGGTGTGCTTGTCACGCGGCGCATTTTTTCGGCAGAAAAGAAGCTGGCCGGTCATTTTGAGATGGAAAACGAGGGTCAAGTCGCCGCTCAAATCGAGGAGGATCATTTTGCCGCGGCGGCGCAAGCCGATGACTTGCTTCCCCTCCAATTGACGAAGCATGGTTCTGTCTCTATTCCGAAGAAGTTTCGGACACCATAATTTTACGTCCTCTATTTTGAGGCCGAAAAGACGAGGCCCGAGACAGCGGACGATCGTCTCGACTTCAGGAAGCTCAGGCACCCGCCTATTTTATAGTAAGGCGACAACACCATCAACTTTCACGCTGGGGACGTCAGCATCTCCAAACCCGTGATGTTGGGAGGGCTGGAAAGGGATGAAGCGACCATGCGAGATTTAGCCTGAAAATTTTGGGTTTTGAGGGAAGCCGCAGGCCGGCGAGTATGTCTGAGCACGCCAGGCTTCATTCATCTAGGCCTTCAGATGGCACGAACTCTCAGTTTAGGCTAAAGAATAATCGTGCGGAGTTACGCAGCCGCCGAAAAAGCCAAAATTTTCATGGCGTGAAAAATCTCAGCTGGGAGCGAATCCTTTTCAGCCCTCCCAATATTCTAATCACAGTCAAAGAGACGCTCCCCTAGCGCGGCCAAAATTCTTCTTGATTTGCGCCCGTTTTTCTTTTAATATTTCTAACTTAAAAAATGAAAGCGATCATCTGTCTTCTCGCCGGCTGGGTCGTCCCTGGATTCGGCCATCTCTTGCAGAAAAAATTCTGGCGCGCCCTGATATTCTTCATTTCGATCTACGCCATGACCGCCATGGGACTTGTTATGGGCGGCAAGATTTATCCTCTTCAGGCCGAAAACCCGTTGACGATTCTGGCCTTTTTCGCCGACCTCGGGAATTTTCTTGTTTTTGCTCTTTCCAGCTTTCTTTCCTTCGGGCAGGGCGCTTTAGAGCGCGCGACATTCGAATTTGGCACGGCTTATATCGCCGGCGCCGGGCTCTTGAATTATCTCATCGCTCTTGATGCCTATGATATTGCCAAAGGGAAAAAGAAATGATTTTTAAAAGCCATCTTCTCTCCATGATCATCTATGCCTTCTTTGTCTCCGTCATTCTGGCTCTCCTGCGCCGGGACGATCGAAAAAGCCAGCTCAAGTACGGAATTTCCCTGTTCCTGATCATGGTCGGAGGGGCCCTGGCTTTTGGCTGGTTTATGTATCTTTTCGCCCGTTAGGACAAGTTATTCTCCTGTCTTTTGCTTTGATTCCCCCATTTGATGTGTTATAATCTTTTCCTC
>CAZKEW010000333.1:0-1939 GCA_964551885.1 uncultured Eubacteriales bacterium | reverse complement strand
GAAGATCGGTGATGACAGCTCTTTGCCTCTTCTCCGCGCTGCCCTTAAAGATGAAAACCCAGATGTTGTGGATGCCGCCGTCCGAGCGCTGGCCGACTGGCCGAGCATAACGCCGCGGAATTACCTTCTTGTCATCGCGCAAAGTTCTCCCAATCTCGTCCACAAAGTGTTGGCCTTGCGCGCCTTTGTGAGAATGATTGGCAGGGAAGCTTATCAGCTCCCTGAAATCGCAGTGCTAAAGCTCAAAGAAGTGCTGGATCTTGCCACGCGGCCGGAAGAGAAAAAGCTCGTCCTGGGTGCTCTGCCGAATTTTGCCTGTCCGGAAGCGCTCAATCTCGCCGAATCCCTTCTCTCGGACGAGACGGTCGAAGAAGAAGCCCAGGCCGCCGTAGATCAGATCAAAGAAAAACTCGAAAATAACTGACAATAATAGATAAATAAAATCTATTCGAGAACCAGGATGACGAACCGGCTCGAGCAATCCATCCGCGAGAGAAATTTCCGCCTGCGCCGAAGGCCCGCCGTCCGGTTTCCCAGCGCCCTCCCTATCACACCGAAACGAAACGAGATTGTGCGAGCCATCAAAGAACATCCTGTCCTCATCATCTCCGGTGAGACCGGCTGCGGCAAGAGCACGCAGCTTCCCAAGATGTGCCTGGAGGCGGGACGCGGCATCGCCGGGAGGATTGCCTGCACCCAGCCCCGTCGGATCGCCGCCATCACCATCGCCCACCGTATCGCCGAAGAACTGGGAGAAACAATCGGCCGGTCGGTCGGGTACAAGATCCGCTTCCAGGATAAAACCGCTCCGGAAGCTTATATCAAGGTCATGACCGACGGCATGCTGCTCGCAGAAACCCAATCCGACCCTCGGCTCCATGAATACGACACGCTCATCATCGACGAGGCTCACGAACGAAGCCTCAATATCGATTTTTTGTTAGGAATTGCCAAAACCCTCCTCGACGTGCGGCCGGACCTCAAAATCATCATCACCTCGGCTACCCTCGACACGCAAAAATTCTCCAAGGCTTTCAATGACGCTCCAGTTATTCATGTCGGCGGGCGAATGTACCCGGTGGACGTGGAATATATGCCACCCGATTCTTTTTTCGAGGACGCCGACGAAGCCGACTATATCGACATGGCCGTCCACGCCGTTGACCGGCTCAAGGCCAGAAAGCAGCGCGGCGACATCCTCATCTTTATGCCGACGGAACAGGACATTCTGGAGACTTGCGAGCGCCTCGAAGGGAAAAGCTATCCAGCCACCACCATCCTCCCTCTTTATGCCCGGCTGCCGGCCGCCCAACAGGGCCGCGTCTATTCGGTGACCGGGCCTAAGATTGTTGTCGCTACCAACGTCGCCGAGACTTCACTCACCATCCCCGGGATTAAATATGTCATAGATACAGGACTGGCGCGAATCTCCCAGTACCAGCCCGGCACGCGGATCAACAGCCTGCCCATCAGTCCGGTCTCCCAGGCCAGCACAGACCAGAGAAAGGGCCGCTGCGGCCGCGTCCAGGAAGGCCTCTGCATCAGGCTCTACTCCGAGGATGACTACGAATCCAGGCTGCCGTTCACTCCGCCTGAAATCCTTCGTTCTAACCTCGCCGAGGTTATCCTGCGCATGCTTTTTCTGGGCCTGGGACATCCTTCCGAGTTTCCTTTTGTGGACAGGCCTCACCCGAAGAATATCAAAGACAGGTTTGAAACTCTCTTGGAACTGGGAGCGATAACCGGGAAGGACCGCGAATACAAACTCACTTCCCTGGGCCGGCAGATGGCGCGCCTGCCCCTGGACCCAAAAATCTCCCGGATGCTCCTCGAAGCACAGAGAGAAGATTGCCTCAGGGAAGTCACCATCATCGCTTCGGTTTTGAGCATCCGGGACCCGAGGGAAAGGCCGCCTGACAAGGCGGGCTTGGCCGACGAA
>CAZKEW010000332.1:0-1962 GCA_964551885.1 uncultured Eubacteriales bacterium | reverse complement strand
CTTCAATCGAAATGAAGCCATCGTTTCCTTGTGTCATCCCTCTCGCCACAAGTTATTGAGTAATTACATTTTATGACTTATTTTTGGGGGAAGTTGTTACAGAACTTATCCCTTTTTAAAATCTATGGTATCTGAAATGCATAAATTTAAGCGAGTATGAATATTTCTTGAACCAAAGGGATTAGAAAAAATTTTCTGATTTTTATGTCAACTGACTGATTCCCTCTGAGCTTCCGACGACCTGGCTGGTGCTCAGGACAACGCGGGTTGTCTCATCATCCATGTGGCCGTCAACTCCTGTTGACTCTCTGATGGAAAGAGGCTGTCTCCTTCGCGGCTTCTTCCAGGCGTATATGCCCAGAGAGTCGACTTTTTGCGATCTGGTCTGTTTCTTGATGAATTGTTCCTGCTGTGCCAGGAGTCTATCGCCCCCGACATCCGGAGCGCACCGTCCTCTACCGGGTGCTCTTTCACTATTTTGACAGGTTCCTGACCGAGTATGAACAATTTTTCGAGAAAGAGTACGGCTTCCTCCGGCCGGTCATCAAGGAGGTCGTCGAGCGCTACCTCGACTGCGGCAACCCGCGCTGTGGGTTTGCCCGGATCCGCTGTCCGGCCTGTGGGGAAGATCGGCTTTTGATGTTTTCCTGTCGCACTCGCGGATTCTGCCCATCCTGCCATGCGAAGAGGCTTGAGGAGTGGGGCGAGTGGATGAGGGAGGAGCTTCTCCTGGATGTCCCCCACCGCCAGGTCGTCTTCACTATCCCCAGGATGCTGCGGATCTTCTTCAACTACAAGCGCCGGCTTCTGGGAGAGCTCTGCCGGGCAGCCGTCCAGGCTCTTATCCGTTACTTCCAGGCCACAACCGGTACTGAGCTCCGCCCCGGGGTGGTGGCCTCAATCCAGACATTTGGACAGAAGATAAATTTCCATAGCCACATCCACTGCCTGGTCACAGAGGGAGGTGAAGATGGCGAGGGGACGTTTCCGAATCTCGCTGAGTTTGAGGACAGCCTCCTGGCCGAGTTCTTTTCCCGCGAAGTCTTCTCCCTGCTCCTTGGGGAGGATCTCATCTCTGAAGCCCTGGTGGAGAAGATCGCAGGCTGGCGCCATTCCGGCTTCTCGGTCCACAGCAAGGTCAAAGCCTCAACCAAGGAAGAAGCCGAGAAGGTGGGTAAGTACATGATTCGCCCGCTCCTGTCGTTGGAGAGGCTCTCTTTTTCGGAGAAAGAGGGCAAGGTGAGCTACCGGTATGGGAAAGACGCCGAAGAGGTGGAGCGGATGGACTATCTGGAGTTCATCGCCCGGGTGACCTCGCATATTCCCGACAAGGGTCAGGTCACGATTCGCTACTTCGGCCTGTACGCCAATGCTCATCGGGGTAAGGTGCGCAAGTCGGAGAAAGCTTGTCATAAGCTTCTGCTCATCGAGGAGGAGGGCCCCAGGGTTCCCCGCCGCGGCTGGGCCGAGATGATCCGCAAGGTCTATGAAGTCGACCCTCTCCTCTGTCCCCAATGCCAGGGCCAAATGCGCATCATTGCCTTCCTCACAGACTTCTCCGTGGTGGACAGGATCATCAATCACCTCAAGCTCACCTTTGTCGCATCGAAACCTCCCCCGCCTCGCATCGCTTATCAGGAGCTCTTGATGGCCGCCGAGACCTCGGCTGAATATTTTTTATGATCTTCTCTTTTCCCGGGAGGAGAGGTCTGGCTGATTTCCGGCGCTTTTGGCGGCTCGAACGGCATCAAGGCGACATCCCGCCGCTTTCAGGCCGTCCTTGACATCTTTTTGAGTTTTGATTTACCATTCCCCTCGATGATTGATGGGAAATTCGAGTCAAAGACGCCCACCCGGCCAGCGAAGCCGAAAACCAAATTCCTATTCATTTATACTAGAGAGATCTTGATGAGACGCAATATTTCCTTCTTGAAGATCTCAAAATCGTCCAGTCTGTCCATC
>CAZKEW010000331.1:0-1973 GCA_964551885.1 uncultured Eubacteriales bacterium | reverse complement strand
TCGCGCCATCTCTCCAGCCGCACCGGCTCCCACTGCTTTGTGGCTGCCGACCTGTAGCATGAGTCGATGATGGCATTGACGACATAGCCGTCGAGGAATGTCTCCATCGGCTCGCGGCCCTCGTCCAGGGCATCGAACATGTCGCTGAACATGTGGACATAGCCGAGCTCATGCACTTCATCTCCGACCGGAAACAGCCAACCCTTCTCGCTCTCCGCTTTTTCCGCCACATACCCGCCCCGCCCGGCGGCCGTGAACATCTCATAGCCTGTTCTCAGGAAATGATTGAGCCAGATGGTGCCCTCTGTGCCGGCCACTTCATCCCGCAAATCCATGCCGCCGCGGAAGGTCCAGCTCACCTCGAACTGGCCGATGGCCCGGTTCTCGAAACGGATGAGGCCGATGCCCGAATCCTCGGCCGGAATCGGGTGGACAAGCGTGTCGGCCGTGCACATCACTTCCACAGGTTTGACGTCTTTGCCGATAAAATTGCGGATGATTTCGATGCAGTGACAGCCCATGTCCACGATGGCGCCGCCGCCCGCTATTTCCTTGTCCCAGAACCAGGCGCTGTGCGGCCCGGAATGGGTCTCGCGCGAACGGACCCAGAGGACCTTTCCTACAGCACCGCTTCTGACGGAGGCGAGGGATTTTAGGGTTTTGGGTGTATAGACAAGGTCTTCCAGATAACCCGCAAATACGCCGGCTTTTTCCACGGCTTCGAGGATCTCCAGGGCTTCGGCGGCGTTGCGTGCCAGCGGCTTAGTGCAGAGCACGGGTTTTCTGGCTGCAGCGGCGAGCAGGACCGCTTTTTTATGAAGGTTATTGGGAAGGCCGACGATTACCATATCGGTTTCAGGGTCCCCGATGGCTTTGGCCAGGTCGCTCGTCCACTTAGGAATGCCCCACTTCTGGGCAAACTCTTTGGCCTCCTCATCGGTGAGGGCGCAGATGGTCTGGACGCGGTCTCGGCTCCGCTGCCCCTGAATCGTCATGGTATAAAATGTCCCGATGAGCCCGGCGCCGAGCATGGTGATGTTATGAGATTTTTTCATGATTCCTCCCCAAAAAAGCTTTCCAGGGGATAGATTTTTCGAGTATTCTAACACAGGGCTTTTAGGGGGACAAGAAAGACCGGCAGCCTATTTTAGTTAATCATTCCCTTAAATTGCTTTCAAAAAATATCAATCCGCAATCAAGGCATTCATATTTGTTGTATTCTGCCCCTTTTGGATATTCTCTATGAGCTTCCCCTTGACCGAGATCTGCTTTATAAGGAATTTCTTCTATATTATAACTGCCACACTCAGGACATTTAATTTCCTTTGGCATTTTTCCCCCTTCATGATAAATTCCTTCCCCTCACCGTCTATCCCTTTGACCCAGATAATCCTATTTGCGTTTATGTTATCGGGAGGTCAGGACTTAGGTCCGGCCTCGGTTCGGCTCAAATAAAGAGATAGAAGGAAATTGCTTTTTTTGGGGCACTGATTTTTCTCCCCAATCAGCTCATATTGTATGACTTATTTATCACTCTTTTTAATCCCTGTCAACAACTCCAAAAACGGGAAAGCTTGAAGAATTTTACTGCCTCATTGCTTCCCGTGTGAAAAAACACAGAAGGAATTTTTTCCAGGCAGAAGAAGTAATGATCGCTGTTACCCAGCATCGGGAAAGAGAGAAGAGGGTTCAACTTCATGATTTGCGCAGCAAAAGCAGGCCAGAGTTTCATTCTCCGAGCTGGGCGCATAAAAATCTCCATCCCGAGGTCTAAAGAACCAGGCGTTTCCGGCGGAACTTGAGCTTCATAGTGAGGACTTTGTCGGTCGAGAAGATGCGCGCTGCGATAACGATCAGGACGATGAAAAAGAGGATCATGTAGAGAATTCCATACAGCACAGCCTGATAGTTCTCCAAGAGCAGGTTTTGCGTCGTCAAGAACGGATGCGAAAAGGGGATGGCCCAAAGCAGGA
>CAZKEW010000330.1:0-1980 GCA_964551885.1 uncultured Eubacteriales bacterium | reverse complement strand
GAGACGAAATTAAGACAACTGTTTATCACTAAGGAAGGGGTAGCCTACGTGGACTTTTCGAAAGAATTCATGGAAAAACATCCCTCCGGGTCCTCGGCGGAGTTAGCGACGGTTTATTCCATCGTCAATTCCCTGGCTTATAATTTTAAGCCGATAAAAAAGGTCTTCATCCTGGTCGAGGGTGGAGAAAAGGAGACGTTGGGAGGGCATATCAACCTGAGCCGGGCTTTCGTCCCCCTTTATTCTCTCAACGCAGAGTAACATCGAAATCTTCAGCCCGCGAGCATCGTTCCCATGAAAAGCTTGCCCCAAGTGGTTATCGTGGGTTTTCCCAATGTGGGAAAATCTACGCTTTTTAACAGACTTTTAAAAAGGAAAAAGTCCCTGGTTCATTCTTTGCCGGGGATGACGCGGGATGCTGTTTCCGCCATCGGCTCTTTGGAAGGGAAAAAGTTTATCCTCACGGATACCGGCGGTCTTGATGAATCCTCAGAGGTTCCCCTCGTTTCAGCCGTTAAAGAGAAAGCCTGGGCGGCCGCTAAAAAAGCCGATGTCCTTCTCTTGGTTCTCGATGGGAAAAGGGAGCTGCTGCCCGCAGAAGAAGAACTTTATTCTTCTCTTAAAAAGCTCGGCAAGCCCATCCTAATCATCCTCAATAAGATCGACTCCACCGGTCAGGAGGCAAGGGTCGGGGACTTCTATAACAGGTTGAAAGCCGAGACGGTTTTAGCCGTGTCCGCGGAACACAAAAGAGACCTGGACCTGCTTGATGAGCGGCTGGCGCGCCTTCTTCCCGGCACACCCTCAGAGAAGGAGGACCTCAGGCCGCTCAGGCTGGCCATTATAGGCCGGATAAACGTCGGAAAATCCTCTTTGATCAACCGCCTTTGTGGCGAGGAGCGCCTCATTGTCAGCAGCTCTCCCGGGACGACGCGCGACAGCACGGACACTTTAATCGTCAGGAACAAAAAGGTGTATTGCCTGGTGGACACGGCTGGGATCCGCAAATTGAGCCGGACAAGGGACAAGAGGGAGAAAGCCGCCATCATCAAAGCTCAAAAGGACATTGCTCGAGCGGAGGTCTTGTGCTTAGTCATAGATGCCCAGGAATTTCCCACCCGCCAGGATATCGCCGTCGCTCATCTGGCCTATGATTCGGGGAAGCCTCTTCTCTTGGCCCTTAACAAATGGGATTTGGTCCCGAAAGGGGAATTTCATCAAAAGCTTAAAGAAATAGTCTTTCGAAGAATGCCTTTCGTTTCTTACGCTTCGTTGCTTTTTGTTTCGGCCTTGACGGGAAAAGGCGTGAGCAGAATCCTTGACCACGCCGAGGAGGCTTATCGCCGCAGTTCCTTGAGGGTGGAAACTCCCCGTCTGAATGAATTCTTGGCCTGGGTGAATGCGGCCCATCCCCCTATGACCAGGACAAAACGGAGAATTAAAATTAAATACATGACTCAGAAAGGCGTCCGGCCGCCGACATTTATTCTTTTTGCCCATAATCCAACTGCCTTTTTGCCTGCTTATGAGAAATTTTTCCTCGAGCTATTGAGGAAAAAATTCAGCCTTTGGGGGACTCCGCTTCGCCTGGTGATGAGAAAGAGCTAACGTGAGTTCCCAAGATTGCCGATAGAACCATGTCATCACGAGCGAAGCGAAGTGATCCCAATTATTTATCAGGAGATCGCCACGCACCCGATGGGTGCTCGCGATGACAGAGGAAGCGTTTTTCTAGCGGCGATTTTGGGGAGTTTCTTCTTCTTGACTTGAGCCTTTATTCTATTATAAATTTATTGTCCATTTTTTATCTTTGCGACGACGTGAGAAAATAAGGAGGCTGAGATGAGTCAAAAGAGAATCGGTTTCGTCTTTGGGGCGCTCCTTGCCTTTGCTTTTGTGCTTTTTTTTGCAAGCTGCCAGAAGCTCAGTGTCAATCAGTTAAGAGCCAATTATCATTTCTCTAAAGCCAATCAGTTTTTC
>CAZKEW010000329.1:0-1990 GCA_964551885.1 uncultured Eubacteriales bacterium | reverse complement strand
CGGCACAATGACGCACGTTCTGCCATCGCAGGAAAAAACGAAATACTTATCTTATACCGGTAGCTTAGCTTCTTCTCTTTCTTAGCCTTATTTTTTTACGACTTCCACCCGGCGGTTTTTGGCTCGACCCTCTTCGGTGCGGTTGTCGGCGACCGGCTTCTCCTGTCCCCAACCCACAGCGCTCAGGCGATTGGCATCAATGCTGTGCTGAACCATGGCGGAGACCACCGCTTCGGCCCGTTTCTGAGAGAGGGTCTTGTTGCTCTGGGGGGTGCCGGTGTTGTCGGTGTGGCCTTCAATGCTGACCTTCAACGAGGGATTGTCCTGGAGCAAAGCCGCGATTTGGTCGACGATCGGCTTGGATTCGGGCTTAATGGTCGCCTGGTTGGTATCGAAATGGATGTCCAGGGCAATGAATCCCTGAGAATTGAGGGCGTCGAGGATGTCGCTGGCTGTGATGTCCTGGACCATTTCTTTCTTCTCGATGATGGTCAGAGTATAGGACTCACCGCCGCTCCAAACGGACACATGGGCCCAGACTTCCTGGCCGTTGCGCTCCAGCCTCAGACAGGCATCATAAGCGCCCTGATAAAGGAGCTCGCCGCCGATCTTTTTTATGGCATTTGCGTAATTGCGCATGACCTGCAATTCCGAAGGCAGCTTGGCCCCTTCTTTGAGGTAATAGCAAAGATAGGTTTTAGCGCCCTCGACGGTCACCGTATTCTCATCGGCCATTTTAAACTCATAGCTGTCGAACTCTTTTGTCTCGCAGCTCTCGATATAGAAGTTGGGCATGCGGGAGAACAGCGGGTGGTCCTTGCATCCTTGTGCATCCTCCTGGGGCATGGCCGTACCGAAAGCCAGCATCAGGCCCGCCGTCAAGAACACAATGCTTTTTCTGAGGTTCATCTTTTTCCCTCCCACAGAATTATAGGCAACTGATATTTTTGATAATCGTTAAGAAAGCGCGGTCAACAAGCCCTATTGAGTCACCTTGGCCAGCTCGCCCAGCTTCATGGAATCGATGAGCTTCCGGAGCAGAGCGGCATCGCTCGTACCCTGGGCGTTGAGCTCGACCATAAAGCGGCCACCCACGACGAGCGTGATTTGCGCCGACTTGCCGTCCTCGGAACTGTCGACCCTTTCGGTGCCCGGGAACCCCTGGATCTTGACGCTTTTCTCATAACCAGTATCGGTTTCGGTCTCGAATTCCGTTGCTCCCATCATCGACACGCCGAGCTGGCCAAAAGGAACTCCGGCCATGTCGGAAATCTTGACCTCGATCGAGGGCGGATTGTCGCCGCCGGATTTCTCGTACATCAAGGTGGCCTCTGAGGTCGACATTCCTAAAACCGTCGATGTTTGTCCGCCCGGCTTCCCTTTGGTGAATCCGGCAAGGTCGATCTTGGGCAAAAATTCCTGCAGCTTTTTGAAGTTGACCGCCTGCTGTTGCGCCGGCAGAACCGAAACCAGCACGCCGGCCAGGGCCACAACCATCAGAAAAACCATCGTCCTACGCACCATCTCTTCCTCCTTATTTCATTTCCTAATGAATTGTTAGATAGCACAAACGCTGAGAGGAAGTCAACAGGCGAGATTGAATGCCTATTCAGAGTATATGAACAGGCGCCTTTCCGCTTCACGGCAATCACGAGCGAATGCTGGGCGAAGTGTTCAAGGGCGGCCGCGCGATTCGTTCCTTGTCGCCACAAGCTACAGTCCCTACCATTATCAAGACCAGGAAAAGCGGGTGTTCAAGGAGAACGTCGCCACCCGGCCCCTCATCGTCTCCCTGGAAGGAAGTCTCAAGCGCCAGCACGGGCGAGGGAGGCTTTGCAGCAAATCGACATCGCGAAACTGCCCTGCGTGAGCTGCGAGGCCTGCCGGGTCCGCTGCGCCGTGGGTTTCGACATCCGAGCCAAGGCCAGAGAATGATTCTCGATTCGCCGATCGGCGCGGATTTCACGAAACAAAAGATGATCGAACTCTG
>CAZKEW010000328.1:0-1995 GCA_964551885.1 uncultured Eubacteriales bacterium | reverse complement strand
CAACCAGCTAAACAGCCATTTGAGCGTACTTACAGGATGTTTTCTAATCTTGATGATATGCATGAAAACGGCATTCATGATTACCTGAAATTTATAAAAAAATCCAAACTCGTCTTGGAAAAAGAATCATCTCCCGACGCCGCCAAAAGGAAGCAACAGTCTCTGTGTCCAATTTTTTTGAGACCTATGCTGAGAATTCATCTCTGGAGGATGTATCCCTCTCCGGACAAATCCTGATATCTTTCGCGCGCGTCGCCATCCCCCTCCTGCTGGTGGGAGCGGTCGTCGAATCCTTCATTACACCTCTTATCCACAAAGCCGTCTTTAAATAAATAAAACGAACCGTTTCTCCTGTAAGTTGACTCCTCAATCAATTTCTTATAAATTCTTCCTTTCATGATTTGACGGCAGGGAAAGGAAATCCCCATGAAAACTTTAAAAGCATTATTTCTTTGCCCTAGCTTTATTTCGATCGTAATTTTGGCTTCTGGCACCAAAGCCACGGCTCCCGAAAAGCCGTTGACTGTGGCTGAATTGAGTGAGTTCAAAGCCACATCACGACACGCCGAAGTTATGGCCTTCATCAAAGAGCTCGAGCGGCGGAGCCCTCTCATCCGGGTCGAAAAATTGTGTGTCAGCACTGAAGGGAAGGATGTGCCTCTCATCATTCTGGGGAATCCTGTCCCAGCCGACCCGCAATCGTTGCGCCGCGATAAAAGGGGTGTCACCTATATCCAGGCCAATATCCATGCCGGCGAAGTCGAAGGAAAGGAAGCCTCGCTCATGCTGGCGAGGGATATTCTCCTGGCTGAAAAGCCTCCTTACCTCGACCGGCTCGTCATCCTCATCGCGCCCATCTTCAACGCCGATGGAAACGATAAAATCAGCCCGGAGAACAGGCGGCAGCAGCCTGGTCCCGAGCAGGGTGTCGGCGTCCGGCCCAACGGCCAGAACCTGGACCTCAACCGTGACAGCATGAAACTGGAGAGCCCCGAGCTTCAGGGGCTCGTCCAGAATGTCCTGCTGCGCTGGGACCCCCTCCTCCTTGTTGACTGCCACACGACCAACGGCTCCTACCATCAGGAAGTCGTCACTTATTCATGGGGAGTCAACCCCAACGGTGACAGCGCTGTCATTGCCTTCCAGAGAGACAAAATGATGCCGGAAATCGAGACAATTCTGGAAAAAAAATACGGGACTCTGGCTGTGGGTTATGGTGGTTTCAGAGACTACAAGGCTCCAGAAAAAGGATGGGAAACTCTCGATCCCCAGCCCCGCTATGTCACCAATTATGTGGGCCTGCGAAACCGGCTGTCTATCCTTGATGAAAACTATGTCTATGCCGATTTCAAGACCCGGGTAATGGGCAATTATAACTTTTTGCGGGCTATTCTGGACTACTGCTATGCTCATCTCGATGAGATCTCCGGGCTTGTGTCCGAGGCCGATAAAAGGGCTGTCCTCAAAGGCCTGAATCCCTCAGAGAAAAATGTTTTCTCCGTCGAGTATGACTTGAGGCCACTTAAAGATCCGGTCACGGTTCATGCTTATGAGGTGGAAATTGTCGAGCAGGGCGAGGGACAGAGGCCCCAGGTCCGGAAAACGGATAGAGTGAAAACATACACTGTCCCCTATTTTTCTGATTACGTTGGAAAAAGAGGCGTGCGGTTCCCTTATGCTTATATCCTGAACGTCCCAGACCCCGAAATCATCGCCAAACTTCTCCAGCACGGCCTGGTCGTTGAGAAGCTCGAGGAGACAGTGACGCTCGAAGTGGAGTCTTTCAAGGTCAAGGAAATTAAAGCTTCTGAGAGGCCCTACCAAGGGCACCGGCTCAACCAGGTTAAGGGAGTGTACGCCATGGAGAAAAGGGAATTCCCGGCCGGAACATTCCTCATCCCCACAGCCCAGCCGCTGGGAAATTTGGCGGCCTATCTTCTCGAGCCCGAGAGCGACGACGGGCTCGTGGTCTGGAATTTTTTTGACCGTTACCTC
>CAZKEW010000327.1:0-1997 GCA_964551885.1 uncultured Eubacteriales bacterium | reverse complement strand
TCGAGATCGCATCCCTCGTGCTTCTCGCGAATGGTGAGCACACAGTGACTTTGGCAAATCGCTATTTAGCCCCCACGGTCGAGGCACTTATCTCCGGGCGCTTTTTAGAAGGAAAACTCCTCTACTTCAAGATCGACCAGCTCCGGACGGGCGCCGGTTATGCTGAGGCCATAGCCTCGACAATCAGCGAATTGAGCAATGCCGGATTGACATCGATAGAACTCCATAAGGGCGCGCAACGTGCCGCACAAATCCATGGCCCGACCGCGTCCCGATTTAAAGACATTGCCGCTATATGGAAAGCTCTCGCCTCTCAGGCTTCTATCCACGATTGCATGACATCTTCTCAGCTCTTGACCGCCGCCTCCCAAAAACTGACCACGAATCCGAACCTCTATCCCTTCAGAGGCCGAACTATTGCCTTCATTAACGAACAGACATCCAACATCCTGATAGAATTTTTCGCCGCCATCCCCCGTCTGACCGTGATTTATTTTCGAGCGTTTCCCGAGCGGAAGACGTTGAAGGACCGTATCGAACATGCCGAGAGAGTTCTCAATCTGCCACGCGATGCGAAGGAAAAAAGCGAGGAAAAAAACGCAACCGGCGGGTCTTCCCCGCTCACAGCGCCCGCAAAAGAGATCGCCGTCCTCAAAAAGCGTTTATTCCGTCCTCTCGGGCAAGAAGCCGCCGGCGCCGCCTCCCCTCCTCCCGGCACGCCCAAAAAAGAGATCGATATTCTCAGGGAGCGCCTGTTTCATCCTATCGAAGAATACGCCGACCAACGCTCCGCTTCGCCCGGCCCCGACGGGACGGTCCATCTTGAAGAGCACTCGGGCATCGAAGAAGAGATTCAATCCGCGGTAGAGTGGGTCTCCAGACAGGTCCTGGAGCACAAATTCCCGCTTGAAAAGATCGCCGTCTTGCTTCCCGAAATCGATCCTTATGCTTATATGCTCGTTGAACGTATGGAATCCCTCCCCTTCGATGAAGGACTTCCGGTTTACGTCGCGGGCGGAACCCCGGCGAAAACGCAGGCCGACGGCTCGCGATTGGCGGCGCTTCTCGATGTCCTGGAAGCCCATCTAAGCGCCGATGCCCTATCCCGATTTGTGCCTTACTTGCGCTTGTCGGGAAAAGATAACGACGAGCAAAAACACCTGACGTTTGCCGAGTCGCTCGAGCTGACCTATTCATGCGGAACATTGGGCGGGCTGGCCGGCCGTCCGGAAAGCGCCCGCGAATGGACCGGCGCCATGGCCAGGCGAGAGGATGCGCTCAAGCTCGCTATCGACAACCAAAAGCTCAGAGCCGCTGAAGACCCGGAGGAGTCTCTTCATCCCCGGGACCTCGAGGATAACGAACGGCTCTTCGACAGCATTCGGGCGCTTCGCCCGGCCATCACCGAGCTGGTGAAGCTTCATGATCTCCTGCTCAGGGGAGAATCCCTGGATGCCCTTTGGGACGCCGTTCGACGATTCGCCTCTGACTGGGTTCTCTTGCCGCCCTCCACAAGCCCCGTGCTTCCGCTGTTAAAAAGGGAGATCGAACCTCTTCTTTCATTATCCAGAGGCATGCCGGACGCAGGCCCCGAAGAAAGATTCCGCATGACAGGTCTGCCTGCGCTGCGTATCATCCGAAAAACATTGGATGGAATACGCATCCCGATCGGCCGATTCGGAGAGCCCCGCATCTACATCGGGACTATTGAGGGCGCGGTCGGTTTGACGTTCGAAGCCGTGAGAATCCTCGGCCTGTGCGAAGGCGCGTGTCCTTCTCGTCCCCCTGTAGATCCGATTCTTCCCGACGTCGATCGCAAATTTCTCGAGCCCGGCGACGGTCAGACAAACGGCAACGAGAGCGGAATCCGAGACGAAAATCAAATCATACCACGGCGCGACGACCGGCCGCTGCATCAACTCTGCTCTTTTTATCGCGTCATTCAAGGCGTTCGTTCCCGCCTGCTGCTCAGTTTCGCGCGGCAGAGCGTGGACGGC
>CAZKEW010000326.1:0-2002 GCA_964551885.1 uncultured Eubacteriales bacterium | reverse complement strand
GACTTTCAAAGTGACGCCGAAAGAAATGACATCGGCGGAGGTTCAAGAGGTTATCGATAATTTTATTCAAGCGGGCCGCCGGGCAAAGCAGGCGGGATTTGACGGCGTCCAACTCCACGTGGCCCACGGCTATCTTCTGAGCAGCTTCATCTCGCCTTACACCAACAGGCGGGAAGATGAATGGGGCGGCTCTTTGAGGAAGCGCGCCGGCATCGTCTCCGAGATTGTCCGGGGCATCAAAAAATCTGTAGGCGAAGAATTCCCTGTCATCTTAAAACTCAATTCCTCCGATTTCTTGCCTCAGGGGTTGAGCCTCGAGGAAAGCATCGAAATTGCCCGCATACTGGAAGCGGACGGCATAGACGGCATCGAGGTCAGCGGAGGCATGTCAGAAGCCGGCAAAGGCGTCTAAATATTAACCAAGTTCATGTTGAAGTCCGGTCTTGACAAAGATAAAATAAAGAATCTTATTATCTTAGATTATTGAAAGACTGAAAGGAGACTATCATGCGTGAAAGGAAATGGATCGCCCTCTTCTTTGCCCTTCTGCTGTGCTCTTTGATTTTCGGCTGCAAGGGCCGGGAACAAGCCCTCACCTACCCGGTCACCGACAAAGTCGATGTGGTTGATGACTATTTCGGAACTAAGGTCGCAGACCGCTATCGTTGGCTGGAGAGTGACAAGGATGAGAAGGTCAAGCAATGGGTCGAAGCTGAGAACAAAGTGACATTCGATTATCTTTCGAAAATCCCGTTTCGGGAAAAAATCCGGCAGCGGCTGACCGAAATCTACAATTACCCTCGTTATTCAGCGCCTTTCCGGGCCGGCGAATATTACTTTTTCTACAAGAACGACGGCCTGCAAAATCAAAGCGTAATCTATATCCAAAAAGGCTTAGACGGTGAACCGAAATTCTTCCTGGACCCGAACAAACTCTCGCCTGACGGCACAACGCGGGCCAGCCTGACGGGCTTCTCTAATGATGACCTGTATGCGGCCTATTCCCGCTCCGAGGGAGGTTCGGACTGGCAGGAAATCCGCGTCCTGGAAATCGCCACCGGGAGGGAACTCGAGGACCGCATCCAGTGGGTGAAATTCGGCGGAGCCGCCTGGCATGGGAACGGGTTTTACTATAGCGGGTTTGATAAACCAGAAGAAGGCAAGGAACTCACGGCGAAAAATGAATTCCAGAAAATCTTTTATCATAAGCTTGGCGCCCCTCAGAGTGAGGATCATCTCATCTATGAGGATAGAGAGCATCCCTTGCGCTACCACGGCGCGGATGTGACGGAAGATGAAAAATACCTGCTGCTTAATGTCTCTGAGGGGACCCACGGCAACGAATTATATTTCAAGGATTTGACGTCGAAAACCTCCTCACTTATCCCCCTGGTCCAAGGCTTTAACTCCAATACAGATTTTGTCAATAACCTCGAGGATAAATTCGTCATCGTCACGGATATGGACGCTCCTAAGAAAAAAATCATGCTTGTGGAGACAAAAAAACCGGGCAAAGAAAATTGGGTGACGCTCATCCCAGAAAGAACTGAGCCTATTGTAAGCGCCAGCATTGTGGACGGAAAGTTGTTTGTCTCTTACATCAAAGACGCCACAACCCGTGTCTATCAGCATGACCTTTCTGGAAAGCTGGAAAAGGAGATTGAACTGCCGGCGATAGGAAGCGCCTCTGGTTTTGGCGGCAAGAAAGATGACAAAATCCTCTTCTATACCTTCACGTCCTTCACTTATCCCCCGACCATCTACAAGTATGACATCGCCTCGGGAAAGTCCGAAGTCTTCCGGAAAGCAGAAGTCAAGTTCAACCCCGAGGATTACGAGGCCAAACAGGTTTTTTACCCCAGCAAGGACGGAACAAAAATCCCGTTATTCATCGTCCACAAGAAAGGCCTAAAAATCGACGGAAATAACCCGGCCTACCTTTATGGCTACGGCGGGTTCAATTCCAGCCAGACCCCCAATTTCAGCGTCTCGAACATCATCC
>CAZKEW010000325.1:0-2027 GCA_964551885.1 uncultured Eubacteriales bacterium | reverse complement strand
ATTTGGCAATTCCGTTTATTGCAGAGACGCAGATGACCCTCTGCGCCCCGCTCTTTCAGCAAATCCCTCGGCTCATCACCAGAAACACCAAATGGTCTGCATCCCGCAGACTTATTCTCATCAACCTCTGGCCGAGAATTTAATTTGTAGGCAAGCCAGGAAGCCAAAGACTCAAATATCGAGTCAAACCAAAAAAGAGTTGCAAAGGGGAATCTTACTTGGGGAATGCTGTGCTTGAGGCATGAAAAGAAAGTCTTGAGAGCACGCAAGGCAGGCGGGACGCCAGCCCCACGAAAACTTTAAATCGAAAAGATTTGCCGAATATCGCCTTTGAGGGCAGTAGCAAAAACAGTAGCAGTCCCCAAAAAAAGGGGCTACGCAGCTACGTAGCCCCTTAATTGACTTGGTAGCGGGGGGTAGATTTGAACTACCGACCTTCGGGTTATGAGCCCGACGAGCTACCGGACTGCTCCACCCCGCGATGTTTTTATTTTTAATCCATTCGTGAGGATTTGTCAAGCTTTTCTAATGTTCTTCCGACCTTCCTTGACATCCTCTTATCGCTCCCGTAGAATAGTGAAAGATGAAAAAAACCACCTATCTCTACATCCTCAAGGAAATCCTCCCCATTTTTTTCATCGGTTTGATGGTCTTTACGCTCATCCTCCTGATGGATAAAATCCTCAAGCTGATCGAGATGATTGTAACCAAAGGGGTCAGCCTTTCTCAGATTTTCATGCTCCTCCTCTTCATCTCCCCTTCCTTTCTCATCTTCACCATTCCGATGGCGGTCCTTTTGGGAACGCTTCTTTCATTCGGGAGATTATCAGGCGATAGTGAAGTGACGGCCTTCAAAGCCTCCGGCATGAGCCTCTACCAGCTCTTTCTTCCCGTCTCCATTTTTTCAATCATCGCTACGATTCTGACCACCTTCCTGGTTTTTTATGGCCTTCCATGGGGAAACAGGGGGTTCAAGGCGATGCTCTTTCTCATGGCCCAGTCCAAGGCGGATATTGAAATTAAGGAACGGGTTTTCAACGATGTTTTCGATGGCCTGGTGGTCTATGTGGACAAAGTCCCTATCCGTGGGAAAAAGATGGAGGGGATTCTGATCTATGATGAAAGAGATGCAACAAAGATCAACACGATTTTTTCCAGAGAAGGGTTTCTGGTCAGCAACCCCAGTTCCCAGGAGGTCACCTTGAGGCTTACCAACGGAGATATCCACCGGTTTGAGCCCCGGGCCAATATCTATCAGAAAGCCCAGTTTGACACCTATGATTTGAGACTTGAACTGGCCAAGGCCTTCACAGCGATGGGAAGGAAGCTCAGAGAGCATGAGATGTCTATCGATGACATCAAGGAAAAGATAGAGAAAAAGAAAGGCATAGGAGAAGACACCATTCCCCAGGAAGTGGAGCTCCAAAAGCGTTATGCCATTCCCTTTTCCTGTATCGTCTTCGCCCTGATCGGTGTGCCTTTAGGCATTCAGCCCCGTCGTTCAGGCAGATCCCACGGGTTTGTCTTCAGCATTCTGATCCTGCTGGCCTACTATATTTCTCTATCCGCCTCGGAGGTCTTCGCCTTGCAACAGACTCTGCCCCCTTTCCTGGCCGGCTGGGCATCCAATTTTCTTTTCGGAGGACTGGGCCTCTACCTTCTGGTCAGGGCGGCTAACGAATCTCCTTTTAAACCGGCCATCTGGCTGAACGAAACCCTCGACCTCGTCCAGCAGAAGTGGAAAGGACTCTTTAAGGATGTTTGAAAGTCACCGGATCATCCATCGATATGTCATCCGTGAATATCTGAAAATATTCAGCCTGAGCCTGACCAGCCTGATCCTCATCTATGTCGTCATTCTCTTCTTCCAGAAGGTGGACCTCATCATCAAGCACCAGGCCCCATTCTATCTGATCTTCGAATACCTCCTCTACAAGATTCCGGAAGTGACCTTTCAATGGACCCTTCCCTATGCGGTTTTGCTTGCCACCCTTCTCACCCTCGGAACGCTCTCCCGGCACAGCGAG
>CAZKEW010000324.1:0-2036 GCA_964551885.1 uncultured Eubacteriales bacterium | reverse complement strand
CCCGAGCGTATTTTTCAAAGTTCCATAGACGATGACGCCGACATTGTTCGCCCCGGTGCTCAGATAGTCTGTGATGTCAAGCTCGAAAGGCTCAAAGGCGATAAACCCGGCCGTCTTCTCGCCGACCCGGACTTCAGCCACAGCCCCTCGCCAGCGGCCGAGCTTCACAAAATAGCGCCCTTTTTCTTCATCCAAGGAATCCAGGTTTAAGGTTTTGGCGTAAGCTACTCCGTCCGCATAGAACGGCCTCCCTTGCTCTGACCAGGAGCCCAATCTGAGCGTTGAGCTCGGTATCAACTTGAAGCCCTTCTCTTGGCTCTCTAGACCGAAATTTCCGAGGATATAGACGGGCTCAAGCTCTGTAAAGATGGTGAAAGGAGTTGCCTTGAGGGAAATTTTATTCTTGCCCACTGCAGAAAATTTTCCGACCTCAAAAACACCGAAAGCTCTGTCGAGCCACCACTTTTCATGGACCGCCTCAACTTTTTGGCCGTTGACGGAGACCTGATATAGCGCCGGTCGCTCGACCACCAATTCAAGCGATGAAAGGTCAACACCCTGGCCGACCGTGAACCAGTAGGTCGCTTCAAACCCCGAGTCTGGCGCAAATTTATCCAGGTCCAAAATATTCGTCTTGTACTGGACAGCGCTGTCCCAGGGGTTTCGGCCAAGGCCGTGGTGCTCGAAAATCTTACGCTGAGCGTCGTAGAAGCAGAGATCTCGCTCTTCTTTATTTTCCAGGCGGAGGTCACAGTAGTCGATCGTAAGGACGTTCGGAGATTCCGGCCGAATTTCCGGCTCACCTTCGTGAGCGATCTCGCGCCAGCCAAATTCTTCCTCTGGAGTTTCTCCAGCTTTCTCCTTTCGCAGGCAAAGAAGCAGGCTGCCTCCAGGCGGGATGTTGAAGCTCACCTCCACCTTTCCCATTTGGCGCTTGGAAGGATAGCTGCTCACTTTTCCTGTGAAAGGATTCCATCTTTCTACCGAGTTCCCTCTGGCGATGAATTTTCCTGATGTTTCCTTCAAGCTGCTTATATTCGCCAGAAAGACAAGCTCCGCATCAGCGAGTTTCCGGCGGTGGTGGAAAAAGAGTTCCTTCTGGCCATCCAATTCTGAAAAGACAAAATCTTGAGGGTAAAGCCGGACGATCTCCTCTATTCCTCCTTCTTCAGGCCGAACTATCCAATTCTTAGAATTTGCCGCTGCCAGCTTCTGCAGCCGATCAGAAACTTTTCCATCGACAAAGCGAGGCGCTTGAATAAAAGAGAGAATTTTGCCGCCTCTTTCGAGATAGCGTGCCAGAATCTCAACCGTCGGCATGTTCAGGTTTTCGAGGCCTGGAGGCAGGACAACGAGGTCGTAGTTGCGCTCACCGATAACCAGTTTTTTCCGCTCGTCGCGGCCGTGATTTTTGATGATATCTTCGCTTCCCAGGTCATACTCTACCTGGTCCGCTTCCAGCCTATTGATAAAATTCTGAAAACTGTCGCCTATGGCTTTGAACTGCTCTGTCTGCGCAGCCGGGGAATAATACATCCAGGCCGTCGTTGTCGGCTCGATGACGAGAATAGGGTTGAATTGCTCCCCCTTGCTCATGACAACAGAAAGCCGCCCTAAATAATCCCCGAGAATTTTGTAGGCCTGCCACCACGGTTCATGGTAAGAAAAGGACAAGGGATGATCGCGCTTTCGAGCGCCCATGATGGTGATATAGGAAAGGTGCTGGTTGATGAAATTGACGCCGAGGGCAAACTCCCAGTCGGCGATTCTTTTCTGGTCGAAAAAAGTCATGTCCCAACCGCCTGCGCCGTACGTTTCCGACATCGTCCGACGCTGGCCAAACTGGTTGGCGACGCTCCGGATCTCTTTGACTGCCCGAGCATTGCCGAATTGAGCATGAGGACCTGTCTCCCACTCATTCATCAAACAATCGATGCCTGGCATATGAGCATAGGCTGCCATGGCTAAGTTATCGGGGGAAAGCCTGGGAATGGGCCATTCATGCTCCCAATAGTGGCCCGTAAAAACGAAGTTAT
>CAZKEW010000323.1:0-2060 GCA_964551885.1 uncultured Eubacteriales bacterium | reverse complement strand
TGGACAGGCGGAGTTTCCTGAAAAAAGGGATTCACACAGGAGCTCTTGTGGCCTCCATCCCGCTCTGGAAATATCTCGCCGCCAAAGACCCGGAAGCGCTTTTTGGTGAAGAATCCGGCTCTCCCTTAACGCTTAGTCAGGAAGATTTAAGGAAGCTCCTCGAAATCTCCCTTAGCCGCGGAGGTGAATTCGCCGAGGTCTATTTCGAACGCACCATCAGTAACAGCATCTCTCTGGATGAAGATAAGATCACAGCCGCCACCCGCGGCCTGGACATGGGAGTGGGTTTCAGGGTAGTTCAGGGAGAAAAAACAGGCTATGCTTTTTCCGATGACCTCGATTTCGCCAGGCTCAAAGAAGCGGCCGAGACAGCGGCGCTCATCGCCTCAGGCGCGGCGAAAGCAAAACCAGAGAAATTCACCTCCCTCTCCCCTCCTTCGTATTACCTGGTCAAAGTCTCGCCCGAGAGCATCGCTTCTAAACCCAAAGTCGATTTGCTCGTCAAAGCGAATGCCGTGGCGCGCGCCTTTGACAAGCGCATTACCCAGGTGGGTGTCGGGTTTGCGGACTCAAGCAAGAAAATCCTGATCGCCAATTCGGAAGGCCTTTATGTCGAAGACACCCAGACGCTCACCAGGTTCGGCGTCAACTGCGCAGCGCTGGAGGGCGACAAAAGGAGCATGGGCTATGAGTCCAAGGCAGGAAGCTTCGGGTTCGAACATTTCGACATCAAGCTGGCCGAGGACTATGGCCGCAACGCCGCTGAAATGGCCATCCGGACCCTCCCGGCCGACGACGCCCCGGCCGGCGAGTTCCCGATCGTCATCGCCAAAGGGTACGGCGGGATATTCTTCCATGAGGCCATTGGACACAGCCTCGAGGGAGACGGGATCCGGAAAAAGACATCCTGTTTTTGGGATAAGTTAGGCCAGTCCATCGCCACGCCCGTCGTCACTCTCGTCGATGACGGGACTTACAAAGGCGCCTGGGGTGCCGTCAACGTCGATGACGAAGGCTGCACCGGCCACAACACCGTCCTGATCGACAAGGGCAAATGCGCCGCTTTCATTCAGGACAAGCTAAATGCCAAGCTGATGAACATGAAGCAGACCGGCAACGGCCGGCGGCAGTCCTACCAGTTCTATCCCATCCCGCGCATGACCAATACCTACATGCTGCCCGGAGAATCGCTTCCCGAGGATATCATCAAATCCGTCGATAAAGGCCTTTTCATTGCCAAGATCGGCGGAGGAAATGTGCAGCCGACAACCGGAAGGTTCGTCTTTTCCGTGACCGAAGGCTATATGATCGAGGGTGGACAAATTAAGCAGCCGCTCAAAGGAATCATGCTCATGGGCAGCGGCCAGGATGTTCTCAAGAACATCACTATGGTCGGAAACGACCTGCTGGTCATCGGCGGCGGGAGCTGCGGCAAGGGCGGCCAGTCCAAGCCTGTCGGGTTCGGCAACCCCACTCTGCTGGTAACCAAGATCACGGTCGGCGGAAAGAAGGCGTAAAGGAGGAAGGCCATGGATTACAAGAAACTCGGTGAAGATGTCGTCAAAAAAGCGATAACCTACGGGGCCGAAGAGGCGGAAGTTTGCTTCGAAAATGTCAAAGAATTCAGCGTCAACGTAAGAAAAGGAGAGGTCGAGACCCTGGAGAAATCCGTCTCCAAGGGTCTGGGCCTGCGGGTTTACATCAACAAGCAGCTCGGGTTCTCTTACACGTCAGACCTTGCGCCGACTTCTCTTGACGAAACCATCAAGAAGACCGTTGAGCTGGCGAAAATCACGGAAGCGAAACCCTGGCAAGGCCTCCCCGACTTTGGGCCTCAGCCGCTTCCCGATCTCGACCTCTACGACCCGGAGATCGCTAACGTTCCCGACGAAAAAAAGATTGCGCTTGCCCGCGAGGTCGAAAAAATCGCCCTGGCTCAAGATAAGCGCATCACCAACAGCGAAGGCGGCTCCTTCTCCAATGTGGAAAGGGAAGCCGGGGTTTTCAACTCCAAGGGCATCTCCTGCACTTTTAAAGAAACGAGTTGCGGCTTCAGCGCC
>CAZKEW010000322.1:0-2061 GCA_964551885.1 uncultured Eubacteriales bacterium | reverse complement strand
TTGGCCAGGTTCGAAGCTATGGTGTAAACCCAAGAAGAAAGAGGGGCCAGGGGCTTGTATTTATGGGCCTTGAAGTACACGCGGAGGAAGGTCTCCTGGGAAAGCTCCACGGCCTTCTGATAATCGCCGACAAACTGGTAGAGATAATTCACGATCCGGTCCTTGTAGGCAGAAACGATCTTGTTAAAGGCCACTTCATCACCTTCCTGCACGAGACGAATCAGCTCATGTTCATCCATTCTCAATCCCTATAACTACCGTATATTCTAAAACGTTGCGGCTTCTTCAGACAACAGGCCACAGACAATAGGCCCAAAGACACAGCGCCGATGGCACTACCCGGGGAGCCTGGCGGTAGAGTATTGTGAACATATGAATCACGACTCAAAAGATGTCAAGGACGGGTTGAGACCCAGATTTGCCGATAGAAAATGTTATTGAAACGAAAAGCCTCCTGATATAAGGTTGTTTTTGATGACAAAACATCTCACCTGTTGGGTGAAAGCCTTAACCAGGAGGGCATATTCATGATAGCGCAAGGGATTCTGCCTTTCAAGATCGAAAACACCGACGAGCTCATCACACCGCGAAGCGGTCTGGCAATGTTTGCAGAAGTCATCCGGACATTGAAGGTAGATCGCAAGGTGAGAGAGTCTTTTCCTCGCCCGGGATCGAACCGGGGATATGAAGCCTGGAGGTATATCGAGCCTTTATTGCTGATGCTGGAAGGTGGGGGACGGCACATCGAGGACCTGCGGGAGATTCAAGACGATGGGGCCTTGAGGCAGGCGATTGGGCTTCGGCGGATGCCGTCTCTTTCGACATTTGGGGACTGGTTGGTACGGCAAGGCGGAAGCGGTGGTGTTGGGGCGATGGTGGGGGTTTCGGAGGAGGTAGCTGGTGAGATTTGGAAGCGGATGGCGTGCTCGGAGTATACGCTGGATGTCGACGCGACCGTCATCGAGGCGGAGAAAAAAGAGGCGCAGTGGACCTACAAGAAGGTTAAGGGATATCAACCGATTCTGGCCTTTCTGGCGGAAAATGGTGTCTGTCTGACGCACGAGTTTCGGGAAGGGAATGTGGCCGCCCAGAGCGGGGCTTTGGAGTTTTTGAGGCGGTGTTTGAGTCGCTGTCCCAAGATTAAGTATCTTCGCTCCGACAGTGCTTTTTATCAGGCCAAGGTTATTGACGAGTGCGAAGAGAGAGCGATCGGGTACACGATCACCGCCGACCAAGATGCTGGTGTTAAAGAAGTTATCAAGACAATCGGCGACTGGAAGCCGCTTTTCGATCGAGACGGTCAGGAGACAGACCGCGAGGTGGGGACGGCGATTCATACGATGGGGAAGACGAAAGCGGTCTTTCGTCTGGTGGTTGAACGCTGGAGTGATCCTCAGCTTTCGCTTTTTGATCCGAACGGTTATTGCTACCACGTGATCGCCGGCAACCGGGATGAGCTTGAGGCGGAAGAAGTTGTCTGGTTTCATAACCAGCGGGGTCAAGCGGAGAACTATATCAAGGAGCTGAAGATTGGGTTTGGGATGGAGCAGATGACAAGTGGCGATTTTTCGGCCAACGCCCTGTGGTTTGCGATCGGCGTTCTGGCTTATAATTTGACCCAAGCCCAGAAGCTTCTCTTTTTGGCGCCGGAGTGGCGTTCCAAGACGGTGGCCACGCTGCGGTGGCAGTTGATCGAGACGGCCGGACGCCTCATCCGTCACGGTCGGTGCTTGATCCTTCGGCTGGCGACAACGAAAGAGAAGTTCTTGCTCTTGCTCCAGCTTCGCCGTCAGGTGTTGGGCTTTGCCTAACACTCAGTCATTCGTATCTTTTTAGACCCCTGATTAGGCCACAGAGAAGAGGGGGAGTCTATTTAAAAATAGGGGAAATACTAACGGATGGTAACCGACAGAGAATCATCGCTTCCTTTTTGATGAAAAAGAAGCTTCCTGACCGCTTGATCGTGTCAAAAATGTAAAAATCCTTTCCCCTAAAATCTTCTAATGGCAATTTTGGGTCTGAGGCTGGCCTGAAGGAAGCCTTCCAGGCTATTAATGCAAA
>CAZKEW010000321.1:0-2080 GCA_964551885.1 uncultured Eubacteriales bacterium | reverse complement strand
TGCCGATAGAATTATATCATCGCGAGCGAAGCGTAGCGATCTGACCCGAAGGGTCATTCCGAGCGAAGCGAGGAATCTCATGATGCTACGCGATAATCATGAGATCGCCACGACATCTTCGATGTCTCGCGACGACAATAATACCAATATCTTCTCCTTCTATCGGCAAATCTGGGTGGAATGCCAAATTGACAGGGGCTTTTTGGTGTGGTAAAGCTTAAAGCAGGATTCACTTAGATTTGGGTAGGTGAAGTCATTAAACGTTCAGCAATCCTTTTGGTGCTATCTTTTTTGGTCCTGGGATCGGAATTTTTAATGAGCCAATCTCGAAAGCAAGAAAATAAGCTTTCCTCTTCTGCATCGACTTTCGCTTCCATCCTGCCTCAAGAAATCTCCGGCTGGAAGTCGAGTCAGGAAGACCGCGTGTATGGCAGGGATAACATCTTCGATTACATGGATGGGGCAGGCGAAATTTATCTGGCCTTCGATTTTCGTTTCGTTTTTGTGCGGGAATACGCCAAGACCGAAGCGCCCTCCATTGCCGTTGAAATCTACCAGATGTCCTCGTCCGAAGATGCTTTTGGCGTGTTCACTCAAGATATGGACGGTGATGACGTCAAGCTGGGGCAGGGAGCCATTTATGCTGCAGGACTGCTGCGGTTTTGGAAAGATAAAATATTTGTCAGGATTCTGGCCGACAAGGAGACGCCGGAAGCAAAATCTGTTGTGATGAAACTCGGTGAGATGATCGTAGCTGCGACCCCTCAAGAGGGAGCGCAACCCGGGCTCATTTCCGCGCTTCCATCTGAAGGACTCAGACCGAGGAGCCTCCGCTATTTTCACTCACTCGTTTCCCTCAATTCCCATTATTTTCTGGCCAGAGAAAATATCCTGAACCTTTCGCCTGAAACTGAAGCCGTCTTGGCTCATTATGAGAGAGAAAAGCAAAGGGCGCGGCTGCTTCTTGTCGCTTATCCTTCGGCGATTCAGGCGGAAGCTGCAAACAAACAATTCTCCGAAATTTATTTCAGAGAAAGGAACCAACCCGAGGATAAAATGCAATCGAAAGAGCTTGAGGATGGCAAATTTACCTGCGTCACGCGAAAGGGCAGATTTTTAATCCTTGCCCTTGAGGCAGAGGCTCTGACCTTATGCGAATGGCTATCCCAAGAAATATCTCAAAAATTGGAGGGTTAAGACTCATGAGAAAAACAGCCAAGCCAAAAAAGATCGTAACGCGCCGCGACTTCCTCAAAGGCGCTGCTCTGGGGACGCTCGGTATCGCGCTCTACGGAAAAGACGGACATCTTTTCGCCAGGACGGGCGGGGGCGCAGTGCCCTTTGCTGCGGAAAGTCCTCAAAGCACGGTCGTCCTGATCCGAAACGAGAAAGCGATAGGGGCGGGCGATTCCGTTGATCCTGCGGTCGTCCAGGAGATGATCGACACGGCGCTCAAGCAATTTTCTGGGGAGACGGAGACAGCGAAAGCCTGGGCAAAATTCATCCGGGCTGAAGACACGGTGGGTGTGAAATTCACCCGCTGCGACTGGATGCGCATTCACACCGAGCAGCCGGTCATCGATGCTGTGGTCAAGAGCGTCGGGGAGGTTGGGATTCCGAAGGACCGGATTATCGCCCAGGATGGCGGGTTGCCCGTTGCCAAATGCACAGCCCTTATTAACGTTCCCACAGTAAAAGTCCACACTTTAACTGGGATCGCCGTTTCCCTGAAAAATTATATCAATTTCAGCCCGCAGCCTTCGAAATATCATGCTCCGAGCACCAACCTGGGAGAAATTTTCCTGCTGCCCGAAGTGAAGGGCAAGACAAGGCTGGTTGTCGTGGATATGCTGCGGCCGTATTTTGGCCCCGGCCCGCAGATCAATCCTCTTCACCGCTGGAATTATTACGGCGTTCTAGTCGGAACCGACCCCGTGGCCATCGACAGCGTCTGCTTAAAGATCTGCCAGACGAAGCGCAATCTGTTCAAGGGAGAAGAATGGCCGATTACCCCGCCGCCCGATAGTGTTTATAGCGCCGATAAAGTTTATAAGCTCGGGACGAGCGACCCGACGAAGAT
>CAZKEW010000320.1:0-2087 GCA_964551885.1 uncultured Eubacteriales bacterium | reverse complement strand
GAAATCCGGGAAGATGTGACCGACCAGCTCAATGCGTCTTATGGAGGCATTCTTTTCCCCTCGGCTTACGAACAGAATCTTACCATGGGATCTGAAGGCTCAAACTATGGTTTTGAAATCCGCTATTATCCTTTAGGCAGACGGGGAGCCATGAGTCTCGGTCTCTCTCTGGAAAAAACAAAAATAAAGATTAACATGCAAGGTCCAATCACCCAGAGATATAGCGACGGCTCTTACGCCACGGTCGAGAGTGAAGGCTATGTAGAGACAAACCCGTTCACGACGAACCTGAGCTTTCGCTGGGACTTCTTCCCCTCCTGGCGTATCACTCCCTATTTTATCTTTGGCCTCGGGTTTGGACCTTTGGGCGGGGAAGCCAGCTATATATATACAGGGACCTACTACCGCGGATCTGCTCAGACAAGCGTGGAAGGTGAGGAGCTCAAAACATTCGACCAACTTCGAGAGGAGGGAGACATCGAGCTCGACCTCTTCATCCTTCTTCAGGCCGCCTTCGGAGTCAAAGGAGAGATTTATAAAGGTTTATTCATAAAAGCGGAAGTGGGATTCTGGGACGGCCTTATCATTCGCGGCGGCGTGGGCTACAGATTCTGACCCGAGAATATCCCTTTATTTTCCTTTTCCAGGCAAGATATAATACATTTGACCGTGCTAGACGGGGAGCTAGCGGTGCCCTGTAACCCACAACCCGCTCCAGTGGGGTCGAAGACCTCGCCGAGGCCGGTCTTTTTCTGGCCCGTGTTTGGGTAAGTGGCGTTGACGGCCAGGGCCCTGCGCAAAGAGCCTTCTGTGAACCCCGCCAGGACCGGGAGGTAGCAACGGCAGCAGAGCGGCCTCTTGTGCGGCAGTCAGCCTTGCCTGAGTTAACTGCCCGGATAACGCAGGGAAAGGGCGGTCAGAGCAGGTCGCACGGTCATTTTGTTTTGCGCAGGATTTTTCAAGAAACCCGGAGGGCCGGCTCAACAAGCCAGGATAAAGTGGGCTTCGCGGATCTTTTCCCTCACCCGGACAGCAAAGGGGCAGGCTTCTTCGCAGGAACCGCAGCTTCGGCAGGAAAGAGCAGTCTGCTCCGGCTTAAGTCCAGCATAAGACTTTTTGGCAATACCTGTCTTTCCATAACTCTCGTGATAAGCGAGAAAGCGAAGAATCTCAGCGGTCGCGATACGGGAAGGGCACTGAGCCTGGCAGCGGCCGCACATGTGGCAATAATCCCGGCCATTTAGAGCCACATAGCGGAAAAGATTCGTCCTTTCCTCCGCTGAAAAAGATGTCCGCACGACCGCAAGGTCCTCCTCCATCTGGTCTCGGTTCAGCATTTCCGTGACCACGGAAGCAATGTTTCTATTCTTTAAAACCCATTTCAACATCGCTTGATAAAGAGATGTTTCCCCGGTCCGGTATCTTTCCAAGTTTTGTCTTCTTCCTGCCACTTTGAGGGCTTTCATGGCGATAACGCCCACATCGCGAGAGGCGGCATATTTGGTCAGATCGTTGATCCCGCTCTCGCCAAGATAATCCTCGTAAGTCTTGACGCCCTTTTCCGACTCATCAATGTCGAAGACATTGTATCCTAACTGAACTATGTCGTAGTGCCCGCAATCTATGGCTTTTTTCAAGACGCGTTCGTGGTTGGAATGGCAAGAGAGGCCGTTGAATCGGTATTTTCCTTCCTTTTTCAGCCGCTCAAAAGCGTTGAGCACTCTTTCATCCACGAGGTCATTTTCGCGTTCAGCGCCGTGAATGGAAAGGACATCGATGCAGTCTGTCTCGAGCCTCCGCAGGCTTCCCTCGACCGAACGGATAATCGACTCTTCACTCCAGTTGCCCCGGAGATGGAATTTGGTGGCGACAAAGGATCTGTCCCTTCCGACCTCTTTGAAGAGTCGGCCGATCTGCCGTTCGCTGTTCCCGTTGTTGTAGGTGCAGGAGGTATCGATGTAATTGACCCCGCGTTCCATGATTTGCAGGAAGAGCGACCAATCTGGCAGAGGACTTCCGCCGAGAGCGATTTCAGAAATAAAAAGGTTTGTCTTCCCGAGACGGCGGTAGTACATCTCTCCCTTTTT
>CAZKEW010000319.1:0-2097 GCA_964551885.1 uncultured Eubacteriales bacterium | reverse complement strand
GACTGGGTCATTGTCGTCATCTATTTCCTCATTCTCCTCGGCATTGCCTGGTGGTCGATGAAGCAGAAGCAGCGCACCACAGCCGATTACTTTCTGGCCAGCCGTCATATCGGCTGGTTTGTCATCGGCGCTTCCATTTTCGCCTCGAATATCGGAGCCGAGCATATTGTCGGGCTCGCCGGCACGGCTGTCAAGACCGGCGTCGTCATGGGGCACTACGAGCTTCATTCCTGGCTGGTGCTCGTCCTGGGATGGGTTTTTGTGCCCTTCTACATGCGCAGCAAGGTCTTCACCATGCCCGAGTTCCTCGAGCTCCGTTATTCGCCGAAAGCAAGATGGTTCCTGTCGCTGATCACTCTGATCAGCTATGTCGTGACCAAGGTCTGCGTCAATGTTTATGCCGGCGCGGTCGTCTTTCAGGTGCTCATGGGCATCGATTTTTGGACGGGAGCATTGTTTATTTTAGCCTTCACCGGCATCTATACAGTCCTCGGAGGGCTGCGCGCTGTCGTTTACACGGAAGCCATCCAAACAATTGTCCTTATCCTTGGCTCGGTCACGGTCACCATTGCCGGGTTGATCAAAATCGGCGGGTGGCACAACCTCTATGCTATTGCCGGCAGCGATCATTTCAACCTTTTCCTGCCGGCCAATCATCCCGAGTTTCCCTGGCCGGGCATGATCTTTGCGCCGCCGATCGTCGGCCTCTGGTACTGGTGCACCGACCAGTACATCGTCCAGCGCGCGCTCGCCGCCCAGAATGAAAAGCAAGCCAGACGGGGAAGCATTTTTGCCTCGTGGCTGAAGCTCCTTCCCTTCTATGTCTTTATTATTCCCGGAGTCATGGCTTTTGCCCTGGCCAAAACCGGACAGCTCGACCTTCCCAGCGCCGACCAGGCCTTCCCGCGAATGGTGATGGCCTTCATCCCAACCGGATTCAAGGGTCTGGTCGCTGGCGGCCTGCTTGCAGCCCTGATGAGTTCCCTTGCCGCTGTTTTTAATTCTTGCTCGACTCTTTTCACGATGGATATTTATAAGAAAATTAGGCCCCAGACTCCGGAGAAAAAGCTCGTCCGGGTGGGCCGAATTGCAACCGGGGTTGTCGTTGTCACGGGCGTCATCTGGATTCCTCTGATGAAGCTCATCTCGGGGGAATTGTATCATTATCTTCAGAGCGTCCAGGCTTATATCGCGCCGCCCATCGCCGCGGTCTTCCTTTTGGGGATATTCTACAAGCGGATCAACGCGAAAGGGGCGATGACAGCACTCGTGGGCGGGTTTTCAATCGGCATGATCCGCCTCATCGCCGAGCTGAATAAGGGGGCGCTCACGGGATGGCTCCACTGGTTCGCCACGGTCAATTTCCTGTATTTCTGCATCATTTTATTCCTCGTATGCATTGTAGTGCTGATCGTAGTCAGCCTGCTCACAGCCAAGCCTTCCTATGAGAAAATCCAGGGGTTGACCTATGCAACGACTGTGGCGGCGGATAAGGCGGCGTCCAGGGCGAGCTGGAGCTATAAGGAGGTCATCCTCTCCCTCATCGTCGTGGCGATTGTGGCTTTCACGCTGGTTTATTTTACGGGGTGAGGCAGCAGAAGCAGGGCGCCGCGGCGATCAGAACTTTCGCGAGATCCCGGAGCGATAAATATGATATCGTTCTTCTTGATGTCCAAACCGACGGGCCTGTTCATGAAGCCGTCGGCGGAGAAGGTGAAGGAAAAGTTCGTGGTGTCGGTTTGAATTTTTATAGCAACTCCTCCTTTCGGTCAACAACAAATTAACGCAAACAAAAAAGAAATGGGGACGGTTCTCCGGGAGAACCGTCCCCGATTTTGAGGCCGCTCGGATTTCAGATGTCATTTCGAGCGCTAATATAAACGCATTAAATATGTTTACATTGTCATCGCGAGCGCAGCGTGGCGATCTCTCTCTTTCCTGAGATTGCTTCGTCGTCCCACCGAGCAGGACTCCTCGCATGACTGCTCAACCTTAATATGAACTCCTCACCACTCACCCCTCGTCCGGACCGAAAAGTATAGTGCTTCGAACCGCCCACCCTCACCTACCATAACAAAAATAAAAATGCTTATTCAA
>CAZKEW010000318.1:0-2103 GCA_964551885.1 uncultured Eubacteriales bacterium | reverse complement strand
CAACTTTCCTTTTTATCGGAGGCTTGGTCGCCGTTATCTTCATAGCGAGCAGCGCCACTTTTTACATTCTCAAATCGAAAAAGACGAGCCAGTCGCCTCGGGAGATGGTCTCTTCCCTGCAGCCGACTCTTCCGACAGAGTTTTCTACAAGGCAGAACGAAATCATGGCCTCCCAGGTATCCAGGGAAAACGAAGCCAAGCAAGAGGCCAAGAAAGCACCCGCCAAACCCGTTGAGCAGCCGCCCTCTGATATCATCGAGCAAATTCAGCCGGCTCTTCCCGCTCAGGTTCCTCCTATGCAGCTTCATGAGCAGCCCGAGTTTGGTCCAGAACCCGCTCCGCAGAAGAGCGAGCCGCCTGCGCCGGTCGAAACGAATCAGCCGGAAACTGTCTCTCAGGCGCCAACCCTACAGCCTCAGGTCAGTGAGCCTGCGCCGGAAAAAGCCAAAGAAGGGGCTTTGGTCCCGATGGACAAGGTCGATGTCGGCCCTGTCCTGCTGAAGAAAGTTGAGCCGAAATATCCAGCTATGGCCTTGAGCATGGGATTGGAAGGAAGAGTGACGGTCAACGCTTTGATAGCTGAAAACGGGGATGTCATCAGGACCGAAATCCTCAAGGGCATCAAAGGCGGGAGTAACCTTGAAAAAGCGGCCGAGGCTGCCATCAAGCAGTGGAAATTCAAACCCGCCCAAAAAGACGGCGTGAATGTCAAAGTCTGGAAACCGTATGAATTCAATTTCAAGGTATAAATACACACCAGTAAAGGAGTAAAGGAATGCCTTTAAGCAAAGAACAAGAGGATCTTTACAAGAAGACTATGCAGGAGGCGAAGAGACAGCTCGACGGGGTTGATGCGCTGATCGAGAAGGAACTCCAGAAGGTGAGGGAAAAATTGGCCGAGCTTCAGGAATCCAAAAAGTCCTACCGGATGATCTACGAAGGCACGGCGAAGCTTCTGGGTGTCGAGAGCGAGCTCGAAGACGAATATGAAAACTCCGATGTCGCTTCCGCAGCTTCAAGCAAAATGTAAGCCATCCCAGCCTTCTCTTCATTGCTGTCCGGTCCCCGTTCAGGCAGGTTCTTTGGCGGGAAAAACGCCTTTACTCACATGCCGGACGTCTTCCACCGAATAAAATGCCTGGGGATGATATGCCTGGATGATTTCGACGACCTTGCGGAGCTCGCTGCGCTTGATAATCATGAAAACGAGGTTCACCTTCCCGGAGACGCCGTGAGCGTCAACGCTCGTCACGCCGTAGCCTTTCGCCCTCAAGAATTTGGTCATCTCGGAAGCATCCTTATTCGTGATGACCCGGATGACCAGAGTCCCCATGGCCAATTTTTCTTCGAGGTAAAGTCCCATAAAATTTCCGGTGGCAAACCCGCCGGCGTAGGCTAAATAACAAAAAACATTGGTCAGGTTTTTCATGATCTGGCCGATGGCTAAAAGCCAGATCAGAACCTCGAAAAAACCGAACACCGGCGCCAGGAATTTTTTCCCCCTCGAAACGAAGACGATGCGGATCGTGCCGAGGGTTACATCGAAGATGCGGGCCGTGAAAATCAGAAGGGGCAAGACAACCCAAGTGAATAGATTAGATTCTAAGAGTGAGCCGAGGTTCATCGCTGTCTCTCCATTTTTTGCCGATTGAAGACCATTGGAATGAAGCATTATAATGGTAAACCCATGGAAGTTGAAGAGCATTTTTACCAGGACAACCCCCGGGCGGGTCCTGCGGATGCCTGGACCACCCTGCCGGGCGTCAATTATTACTTCCTCGGCAATGGCCGCATCCAGGCAGCCGTCCAGGTTTGTTCAAAGGGATCGGGAACGCCGGTCGGGCTCCTGATTATGGACCCGGAAAAGCTCGGGCCAAAGTCCCGCGCGCTCTCTTTTGACCCTGACTCAGGACTCAGGCCGACCATGGTCACGATCGAGACAAAAGAGGGGGCTTGCTTTCCCCAGGCGAAGCAAGTCAAAGCCCGGTGGGTTCAGAAAGAAGGCATCCCGGCTGCAAAAGGAAAAGACAAACCTGGATTCCTCCATCACTCGGAAAGATCAAGAATTAAGGAGAAGAATATGCCGCGCAAAAGAATTCATCT
>CAZKEW010000317.1:0-2113 GCA_964551885.1 uncultured Eubacteriales bacterium | reverse complement strand
GCCCTTCCAGGACACGGACAAGAGATTTTCCTCCTTCTGACTCGAGATAGAGGGCAAAAAAAATAAACGGAAGGTTGACTCCCTTTCGGCGTCGTCGATTGCGCCATCTTTTTGCTCAAGTTATTGGCCGCTGAGGATTTCATTGTCTGCCTCCTTTCTTCTTCAGACATGACAATCAATTTCCTCTACAAAATTTCTTGCGCCAAGAGTTTAAGGCCAGTGCAATGGCTTCCCTCTATTAGATGTAAATATTAATTAGTCTGTATTAATATTAAAACCAGTTTGCGGAACCTGTCAATACCTGAAAAGCCTGACTGTTTCTTCCCTGAGCAGGATGACGAGCGAATAGATACCTAGTGCCGTCCCGAGAGGAAAATTCACGAGATTAAAGAAAGAAACAACAGGGAAAACTTCATGTGAACAAAGCGATAAAGATCAGGTAGAAAGCAACGGAAAAAAAGGCTGAGGCCGGGAGTGAAATGATCCAGGCAGAAAATATCCTTTTGATCACACTCAAATCGATGGCCGCAACGCCCCGCGCCAACCCCACGCCGATGATATTTCCCACGCAAACATGGGTGGTCGAAACAGGCATTCCCAGGCGGGAACAGAAGAGGACTGTGGCCGCCGTGCCGAATTCTGCGGCGAAGCCGCGGGTCGGTGTGATGGAGGTTATCTTCTTTCCTACAGTCTCCATAACTCTGTGCCCCCAAATCAGAGTTCCAAAGCCTATTCCCACACCCCCGATGAGCAACAGCCAGGTAGGAATAGGGACATTCATCTCGACCCTTTGGGTCTGGACTATGAAAACGACAGCCGCCACAGGCCCGATGGCATTGGCCACGTCATTCGCGCCGTGGGAGAAAGCTTCAAAACCGGCGGAAAGAACTTGTAGGGGGCCTGCCATTTTTTCGACCTGATAATAAGGATCCAGGTCTTTTTCTTTATATGTTCGGAGGAAAACAAAACCGGCAAGAAACCCGAGAGCTCCAATGCCGAGAGAAATGAAAAAAGCTTGGATGAAGGGGAGATTGAGATGTAAGTTTTCCAGCCCTTCATAGATCGTGGCCAAAGAAAGAATAAAAAAGACCAGGCCGATGAAAAAAGGGCCTATTTTTTTTGCCTGTTCAATAGGCTGAGGCGAACTCAGGATATATCCCTTGATGACGGAAAAAAGGACAAAGGAGACCGCGCCGCCAAATAAAGGGGAGATGATCCAGCTCAGGACGACAAAGAGAACCACTTTCCAGGAGATCCCAGCGATCCCGACGCTCACCAGGCCAAAGCCTAAAACGCCGCCCACGATGGCATGGGTCGTCGAGACGGGAAGCTTCAGATAAGTTGCCACATTCACCCAAATCGCTGAGCCTAAGACGGCAGCCAGCATGCCAAAGAGGAGATGGTTTGGCTTATCCGCGAACTGAAGAGGATCGATCAAGCCTTTCCGGATCGTGTTGGCCACATGCATTCCCACCAAGACCGCTCCAAGAAAATCACAGGTGGCGGAAAGGAGGACGGCTTTCCGAATGGTCAAGGTTCCGGAGGCCACAGAGGTCGCCATGGCGTTGGCGACATCATTAGCCCCGATGTTGACGGCGCTATACAAACCCGCCAGAAGAGCAAAGACAAGGATAACCAGGCTCAAACTCACGAAATCGACCTCTTCATCGCCGCTGCCTAATTTGACATAAATTGAGATTTATTTTTTTTCGGCCCATGGAATTCGAGTCAGGACTTGTGAAGCATCATCCGGAGATGGTCGCCGACGTTTTCCGCATGGTTGGCCAGCGCGCCCAATTCTTTAAAAATGTTCATCCACATCATGATGGAGACCGGGTCCAATTTGCTTTCGATGGAGAACATCTTTTTGGCCAGTTTCATCTGGGCTTTATCCGCCTCGAATTCATCCAGCTTGAGCTGCTCGATAATATCCATTACCTTCTGTGCCTCTGCCCCGCCGAATGAGGTCTCGGCCAGGATCTTGATTTCGCTGGAGACTTGCATAGCTGTTTCGCAGGTTATCAAAACTCTATCCACGAGTGTCTTCAAGTTTTCCCGAAGCTCCTCCGGCACTTTCATCTTTTTCAAAGTGACTAAGACGCCTAAGTCTTCG
>CAZKEW010000316.1:0-2115 GCA_964551885.1 uncultured Eubacteriales bacterium | reverse complement strand
CCAGCGACCGGCAATTGCTTCCTTACGAAAGAGCTGTTTTAGGGTTTCTTTTTGAGACCGTGGCCCATCAAGGAAGCAGAGTTGGAGCTCAGTTCAAGCTTGAGGAGCTCAAGGCTTTTTTCAAGAAGAATCCGCGGACTTTCCAGACCTGGTACCAAAAATGGTCCAAAAAAATAAGGCAGGAGTCGAAAAAACTCCAGTTCATAGAGCCGCAAAGCTTAATAGTGCGCAACATATTCCTGGCCGTCACAATTCCACTGGCCATTCTCACCTTGAATCCTGTGCTCGGCATCCTTGGCGCCATTTTTATTCCTAAGATCAAAAGGAGAGGAGAGAACTGGGCGCGGGAAAAGGAACTTTGGAAAAGTCTTGATCACTTCTTGGATGACTTTTCCAACTTCAAAGAGGTCCCGCCGGAAGCCTATAAGCTTTGGGAGCATTACTTGGTCTTTGCCATAATTTTTGGCAACGCCAAAAAAATCCTGAAAATGCTTCCCATCATCCTTAAGGACGAGCGGGCCGTCGCCCCGGTCTGGTATTATGGGTTTGACCGGTCGGGATTCGTTGCCACTGGCCGGATTGCCGGCATGGTTCACAGCATTGAAGCGATGTCAACCTCCATCCAGCAAGCCAGTATGGCCGCCGCTCATTACTCCTCAGGCGGAGGAGGAGGATTCAGCGGCGGAGGCGGGGGAGGAGGCGGCGGCCATAGCGCCGGCTAATTTTTCCTTTTTTATCAATTCAGGGTCATCGAGTTTTGGAGATGCAGGTCAATTTGACTTTTGACCAGGGAAAAAATAAGATTCAGACGGCCTTAGAAAAGGAGGCGACGATGCGCAAAATCCTTTTTCATAGTATCTTTGCCTTTTTGATTATCGATGCCTTGCTCTTAGGCGGATTGACTGGCTGCAAAAAGGGCGCCCGGAACGAGGACTATCCCTGGGTGACCATTGATGAAAATTATGTCCCCCAAAATTATATTGAGGAATTCATTAAAAGCGATTCCGGGCAAAAGGGTATTTTTCCCGTCTACATAAAAAATTACGGAAGAGACAAATCCATTCTTCGCCTGTTCCGCGGTTCTAATTTTGCCCGGCCCAATGAGGCTGCCCTTAACATGGCCTTTAAAGACCTTGAGGATTGGATGCTCCTAGACCTCAAATACATTAATGAGAAAAGGCAGGAAGTCCTTCGGACCGTCCTGTATGTTCAAATCGATGGCAGTTGGAGAGTGGGGGACAGCGGCCGTCTTCTCGAATAGTCAACCCTATGGAAACACCTGAGCCGTTACGCTTAAAAAAATGGGTTGTCGCCGGCCGGCCTTGGGCACTGCCGGCATCCGCTATGCCCGTTATCTTCGGAACATCCCTGGCTGTGGTGATCTGCGGAACTTCCTTTGCCATCCTTCGCTTTCTTCTTGCTCTCGCCGGCATGATGATTCTTCACACGGCTGCCAATATGCTCAGCGATGTGTTTGATTTTAAGCGCGGCCTTGACAAGGATGTCACTCCGGTCAGCGGAGCCATCGTGCGCGGTTGGCTCTCACCCCGTCAAGTCGCGGTGGGCTCGGCCGTCCTCTTCTTCATCGGCTGCGCTATCGGGCTTTATCTCGTCTATTTGACGGGAGCTGTCCTCCTCATCATTGGTGCCGTTGGAGTGGTGATCGGAATTTTCTATACCGGCCTTAAATACCGTGCCCTCGGAGACCTCGCTGTCTTCCTGAATTTCGGGATTCTCGGGTCGCTCGGCGCCTGGGTTGTTCAGGCCAAGAGCTTTTCCTGGATCCCGGTAATTTGGACGATCCCCATGGCGATGCTCGTCAGCGCCATTCTTCATGCCAACAACTGGAGAGACACCATCTCAGACAGAGAAAGAAGGGTGACGACGGTGGCATCATTTCTCGGTGACAAGGGATCGCTTTATTATTATGGCTTTCTTATTTTTGGGCCGCTCGCCATCGTTTTAGGCCTTATTTTCATCCCCCTTCTCATTTCCGACCAGCTTATCGCGATGCCACTGACCTTCCTGGTCGTCCTTCTGGGGCTTCCTCGGGCGCTAACGTTATGGGGACGCGCCAGGCGGCGCCATGCCCCCCGCCCGCCTATGGATTTCATC
>CAZKEW010000315.1:0-2116 GCA_964551885.1 uncultured Eubacteriales bacterium | reverse complement strand
TAGATGAATGTTTTTTTAAATGTCAAAGAAATTTTTTGCGAAAAAAATTAAAATAGGATGGAAGAGGAATTATCTCAGTGGTCAACTGCGCCATTTGCGGCAAACGGCCGGTTTGTGGTCGCCCAAGATCTCTCCTCTGAGAGCCCCAAATCTCTGCCTCCGACCACATGAAAAGCTTGCACCGCAAGATGGGAGATGTCAAACGAGCAACAATTCCCTTGGGGATGGGCATTTGATCTTCCCCCGATGAGCATTGGCATAAGGGCCGTAATAACAAACGGTCACTTGTCCCTTGTCGAGGATATGGGAGGTGACCCGGGCGATGAACTCCAGGTAATCCATCGTCTCCTGAGAAAGGTTATCTTGGCCGCACCGATAAGCGACCTTGCCGTCTCCTTCCAGGAATGTTGAGGTATTTCTGGGGAGAGGTGTATGTTTTGCCGTCAATAATGATACGCCCTCCTATTGTTTGTCCTTCAGGGACTTTACCTCTCTTATATTTTCTCTTGAACAATTTGACCACCTGATTCGACTCTGTGTCATAAAGCTTCACCAGGTAATCCTCGGTGTGAGAGATAAAGAGATACTTTTTCTTATAGGGAGTGGTGATGAGTTCAGCGACGGAAATCATGCCTCCAATTCCGCCTGAAGCAATGACATAGCAGAGAACGGGAAAGGTGGTCATTTGCTTGATATCCTTCCCGGCTTCCTTTACAGAAATCAAATTATTGGGCACATCAACGGCAGACCATTTTCCTTCCGTGGAAGGAATGCTGGAGGAGATGAAGTAATAGGTGTTGTCATGAACGAGATGCAGCCTGGAGAATGGAGGAAAATCGTGAAGCTTGAATTCCTTGACGAGATTTCCCTCAAAATCATAGTGGACTATCTTACTGAGCCGCTGATCATGGATGACGACCTTATTGTCTTGAAAGAAATAATTGCTGATCGCCTGCAGCTCACCCGGTCCCTGTCCCTTTTTAAAGTAGTTGCGAAGGAATCTTCCATCCCCGTCAAAGCGCAGAAGCTGATCCTGATCCAGGGCAAAAAGCGTTCCGTCGGGCGCGATCTTAAGGCTACGTGGATATTTAAAAAAGAATTTATCGGCCTCCTCGTCGATCTGCATCACTTTCTGAAGCTCCACAATCCTGCCGGCCTCTTTTCTCAGGGGCTTTGCAGGATTTTCGATAACCGTCTGGGCAGAGAGGACCTTGCCAATGAAGAAACACGAGAGCACAAGGAAATAAAATGCGCCTTTTCTCATCGTGCTCCCTTCTTTTTAGATTTTTGTTTCTCGTACTCTGAATAGAGCATTCTTAATCGCTTTATGGCGACCGAGATTTTCGCAGACGACAGGTGCCTCTTAAAAAGACATCCCTATTCGGCTGCAATAGCTGGGCGCGCATCTTTATGGTGATTGTCCCTTTCTCCTCCCGAAAGAGATGGTAAATCATGACTCAAGGATAAGTCAACCCGGGCTGAAAGGCCGTCCATCAGGATTTTGATGAAAAATATTTGAAAGGCTTAAGTTTAGATTTTTAGCATATTTTCCTTTAGCCTTACTCTATTCTCCTTTGCCTTCCCCTCCGATGTTTGCCTTCGCGGCATGATTCCTCCAAGGAATTACTTCTCTTGATTGTCCAATTTATTGGAGGACGCTATGGAGACAAAAAGGAAGAAAATGAGTGTTTTAGCAACGGGAATAGTATTGGCATGGGGATTGGGTTTTTGTGCCTGGGCTCAGATTCCTCGGTTCCAGGATAATACCGAACAGCTCCGGCGGGAGATTCGGCTCCTCAACCTCGTGAACGGCCTCGAACTCAGGCCGGCCCAGCTGAGCCTCATTCTATCCAGGGCCGGAGAAATCAAGGCGTTACGGGAAAATTTCGAGAAGTCTATTCATTTCCGCGAGGCAGAGCTGGAGAACATCCTGAAAGAAATCAGGTCTTATCTCCGGGAAAATAAAGAAATCCCCCAGGAAATCGCCCGGAGGTTTCACGCCCTGGAAGGGGAACAGAAAAGGGCCCGGTTGGAGCGAGATGAGAAAACGCAAGCATATGCCCGGGAAATCGAAAACAGCCTCGCACCACATCAGATCTATCAACTCGAAAGATAC
>CAZKEW010000314.1:0-2143 GCA_964551885.1 uncultured Eubacteriales bacterium | reverse complement strand
GGGTGCCATTCATCCCCAGGCTTAAAAGCCTGGGGTTTTCTGGCAAGTATATAAATTTTTCGCATTTTATCCTCCAGGAAATTTTTAGAGATCCGGTCGGTCTATTACTAATCAAAAAAGAATTATTAATACAAACGCAATTATTACCATTACATAGTCATTGCGAGCGACCATCGGGAGCGTGGCAATCTCATCCTGCTAAGTCGGGATTGCTTCGTCACTTCATTCCTCGCAATGACAATTCACTAAACGCGTTTTTATTAGTCAAATCATCTTGGCCGAGAATCCTGAGGCGCTAAAGAACAATATAAGAAGATTGAGCGGCACGGAGGATGCCTTTTTCAGGCTCAGAGTCGGAAGCTACAGGGTTATCTTCAAGAAAGAAGACAAAAGCCAGGGTCGATGAAATGCGCAGGAGGGTCGAACAATTAGAGAAGGAAAGCTCGAAATAGCTCAGATTGATGGGTCAAGATTTATTCGTCTTTAGGAAACCTAAGGTCAAGAACTTAATGCTCGGCTGATTTCTTGTCTCCAAGATCGGAAAAATATCTTGAGTTCCTCGAGCGGGCAGGTTCGATTCAGGAGAAGCATGTCCGCATCATCCTCTGTGAATTCGTCTATTTTCTCCATAGCCACGCCAAGCCAATAAAGGTCAAAACCCGCGTCTTTTTGAGAGCATTTCCTCAGCAGTTCATCTTTCTTAAATCTTTCTTGACACAGAAAATAGACATCAATGAAATCCCGCAGAGCAGCCCGCCCGAACAGGGCAAGGAGCTTGTTTGTCGCCATATCGATGAGGCTATCAATTTTTAAGCCGGGGATTTCCTCGGAAAGGAACGGTTCCTCGAACCTGAAAGGGGAGTCAAGGGCAAAATGGATAAGCGTCTGTTCTTTGTCCGAATTCACAGTGATTTCGACAAAAGATTGAAGGCCCCGCAGCCTCCCAACTTGAAGCCCTTCTTTAGTCAAAGACAGCTCAAGTTTTCGGCTGAACAGAGAAATTACCTCTTCTGTGGCCGTAAAAAAGTCAAGGTCACGGCTCCTCCGGTGCTGGAGGAAAAAAGCGGAAAGAGCCGTGCCGCCGGTGAGATAAAAGGCTTCCTGATCCGTTAGCCCTGCAAAAGACTTAAGGATCTTTAGCTGAAGGTCTGTCAGTATCTCCAAGCCATTCCTCCCAAAATTTTCGGACAAGACGAGGCAAGAAAGGCTTCACTCGCCGGAAAGAATCGGCGAAGCCCTCCCGGCTGATCTTTTTCAGGAGCAATTGGACATCAGAAATCGTTCCTCGAGTAAGGACTTGCTGGACGTACATATCGAGATGAGAGCGGTTTGACAGATCGAGCTCCGCCCCCTCTTTCAAATACCAGAAGAGTTTCTTCTCTGCAGCCATCTTCATAGCCAGCTATCCATAAGCTTTCCATCTCATTATAGCAAGATATGAGAATAAGTTCCAAGACAAACGCGCGCAATGTTCGAATCTCTATGAACAAGAAAGTTCTAGGAGATTTGTTCCCTCCCCAGAGAAGAGTTTTTCGTACATAAATATGTTCCGCCTGACTCACATGGAGAAATTGCGGGGCGACATCCTCTGGCTCCGATATGAAGTGATCCGCTCCTGAAGCCTATGACTTCTTCTTGAAACGCAGGAGGCACTCGCTGCCTCTGTATCCCTCGTCATTGTATTCGATGAAGAGGTCCCAGCCGGCAGCGCGAGCGCGGTCCTGCCAGATCGTCTCGAAAATCTGCCGGTAATCCTCAAAAGAAATCTGCTGGCTATAATGCGCCGAAATTTTGTATAGCGCAAAATAATAAGTGCTCATCCTGACCAAGGCTTCATTATCCTCGAGCTTCTCCAGCGTAACCTTATTGCCCCGCAGGTTGGCCTGTTCCCAGCAGACATAAAGGATGAAAGCTTTCTGCGGTTTAACAAACGGGATCCAGACTTTAGCCGCCAGGAAATATCCATCCCCGTCTTTGAAATAATCGAAGGCAAAATTCTTGCCCTTCTCTTGGACAAGAAAATTAAAAAGCCACATTTCTCTCGACCAATAAGTCTCCTCGCGTATATGGGCCTTTTTCTCTTCGGGCACATCAGGAAAAGTGGAAGTGGGAAGCGCTCTAATCTTGTCCAGGCGGATGTTGA
>CAZKEW010000313.1:0-2150 GCA_964551885.1 uncultured Eubacteriales bacterium | reverse complement strand
CCGGAACGTCCAGGCCATCGTGGCCATCCCGGAGATTTCCGAACTCAGCATTGGCTTCTCCATCGTGGCCAGGGCTGCTGTTAGCGGTGTCATCGAGGCTGTCAGAGAGATGAAGGCCCTTCTGGATAGGACTTAAGGCAATCTTTATTACTTGGAGCCCCATCTACTAATAGACGCGCACTTGATATGTTTACATTGTCATCGCCAGCGAAGCGTGGCGATCTCAAACTGAGAATGCTGAAAAATTTGGGGACATGTAAAGGAATTTTTGAATTTACGTGTCCCCGGAATTTTTCATGCTTCGGGTTTTACGGTACCTGGCACAGTGCCACCCACGCCACAGCTCAACATAAATGACAATGAATTGAAGTAAAAACGATGGACATCAGGATTGATTTAGAACGTTTGAAAGACAACATCGAGGCGCTGGCTCGGTTCGGCCGAGACCCGAGAGGCGGCATAACTAGGCCCTCCTTCAGCCAGCCCGACAGGGAAGCCCGCAACTGGCTCAAAGAAAAAATCAGCGAGGCAGGGCTTATCTTCAGGGAGGATGGCGCGGGTAACCTTTTCGGCCGCCTCGGGGAGGAAGGCCGGGCCGTGCTTGTGGGCTCTCATATCGATACGGTCATCAACGGCGGAAGATTCGATGGCTCAGTGGGGGTTCTTGCCGGGCTTGAGTGTTTGAGGCGGATAAAAGAAGAGGGATGGCGTTTGGGTAAGCCTCTGGAGGTCGTCTCTTTCACGGACGAAGAAGGGAATCTGGTCGGCGATTTCCTGGGAAGCCGGGCGTTTGCTGGCCTTTTAAACAAGGAAGAGATAGAGAAAGGAATGACTTCCTTCGGCCGTCCGCTGAAAGATATTCTTGCGGGGACAGAGTTTACCCTGGAAAGCATCTTGAAGGCACATGAAGAGAGGCCAGACGTAGAGGCTTTCCTCGAGCTTCACATTGAACAGGGCGCCGTGCTCGATACAGAAGATATACCCGTCGGGATCGTCGAGCGGATCGCCGGGAAAAACTACCTCTGGTGTTCTTTCCTCGGCAAGGCCGACCACGGCGGGACAACGCCCCTTGAGCTCCGCCATGACGCCTTTTTGGCCACAGCCGATTTCGCTCTCAAAGGAACACAGCTCGTGGCCACAAGGCACTACGGCAGTATGATCACTGTGGGAAAGGTCAATGTGCATCCGGGGTCTTTCAGCGTTGTTCCAGGCGAGGTCGACTTTTCACTGGATTTCCGAAGCACTTCTCTGGAAACTCTGAAAGCCTTGGAAAAGGAGCTCCTAACTCTGGCAGAAGACATCGCCTCGACCCGGGGGTTGTTGTTCTATTCCAGAGTTGTGGATAAAACAGAGCCGGTGACAATCTCCTCTCGTATTCTCGGGATATTGAAAGAAGAGTGCCAGAAACTCGGCTATCCCTTTATGACGCTCGCAAGCGGCGCCGGACACGACGCCCAGATCGTCTCTGCGGTTGCCGAGGCTGGTATGATCTTCATCCCCTGCATCGACGGAATCAGCCATTCCCCTGAGGAGATGATCCGCTGGGAAGACCTGGAAAAAGGGGCTAATCTGCTACTTCATGTACTGCTGCATTTGGCTGAATAAGAAAACAGCGCCAAGTTCCTTCCAATAACGTCATCGCGAGCCTCCAAAGGAGGCGTGGCGTCTTACTCATGAGGGGAGGAGATTGCTTCGACATCTTCGATGTCTCGCAATGACAACTATCACATGCCTTCCTTCTCATTCAGCCGAAAAGCGCGGACCTTCTTTTTCTCGGCGTGCTTTTTTTTGGCTTCCAGCATCTTCAGTTTGGCCCTTTTTGATCGCTTCCTCTTCTGGCGCCGGATTTTTTCGATCCTCTGCTCTTCCTCGCTTAGTTTTCCGAGGATCACTTTCTCTATTTTATCTGCCAAAATCCTTCGAGCTAGGAAGCGGTTCAAGGATTGGGAGCGCTCCTTCTGGCACTTCACTTCGATGCCCGTTGGGATATGCTTGAGATAGACGCAGGTCGAAGTCTTGTTGACTTTCTGCCCCCCTTTGCCGCCTGAGCGGATGAACTTTTCAATAATATCTTGGTCGCGGATGCCGAGACGCTCCATCCTCAGGCGGAGAGCCTCTTCCTTTTCTGGACTTACGGCGAAACGAACCAT
>CAZKEW010000312.1:0-2161 GCA_964551885.1 uncultured Eubacteriales bacterium | reverse complement strand
AGCGTTTTCGTGCCCCCGGCTTTGAGCATCCTCATGGCGAGAGAGGCCAGGCCTACTTTGTCGGCCGGGTCGTAGAGGCTTCCCGTCTTGATGATGATGGAGCCGTTGATGACGGGCTGCTCGTGATCTTCTTTGAAGTAAAAGGTGACGCCCTTCTTGACGGCGGCCAGCCCGGGCTTTTGCGGTTTGAACTCGATGTCCGCGAACTTCAGGGTCTTCGGGTCTTTCTGGGCCAGGGCGGCCGGCGCCGAGAGAGCAAAGGCGGCCAAGATAAAGCCGGCGACTGTAAGAGCGAGCAATCTGGTGTAATTAGTGTGATGTCTTCTCATTTTGCACCTCCCTTTTCTTTCCGGAGAAGGAAGCCGACTGTCCGGTTCGATTCAACAAAGTACCGGTTGGCCGCGGCCATGATCTCTTCGGGTGTAATTTTCTTCATCGCTTCGACGCGCTTCCAGTCTGCGTCCATATCGTCGAAGATGATGACGTTTCTGAGCAGGCGCATAGCCAGGAAGACATTGTCGGCGAAACCTACAGAACGATGGAGCGCAGCTTCGGCCTGGTTGATGGCCTTGTCGATCTCTTCGCGGGTGACCGGTTCTTCTTTCAGTCGGTCAAGGTGCCCATAGACAGCTTTCTCGAGGTCTTCGGTCGTATTGGGATGGCGCGGCTGGCCGAGTATCATAAAGAGAGCGGGGTAACGGGCGGCGGAGGATGAGGCGAAGACAGAGATAGCAATTTTCTTGTTGGTGATGAGGTCGCGGTAGAGACGCGAGGAGCTGCCGCGGCTTAGAATCATGCTGGCCAGGCTCAAGGTGAGGTTGTCTTTGTCGGCGGGGTGGGGCATGTGATAGCCCATGATGATCCGCGGTTCGGATTCGAACCAGGTGGTGACCCGGCGCTCGCCCCGCTGGACGGGTTCGATGACGGCCGGACGCGGCGGGTCTGAGCCTTGCGGGATGTCGCCGAAGTATTTCTCTGCCAGACGCTTCGCCTCCTCGAGCTTCACGTCGCCGACCAGGGCGGCCACCATGTTGTTCGGGATGTAGAAGGTCTTGAAGAAATTGACGGCTTTTGCCTTGGTATACGACTGGATGTCCTCCATGTAACCGACGACGCTGTGACGGTAGGGATGGAGGATGTAGGCGATGTTGTAGAATTCATCGCGGAGGAGGCCGTCCGGGGTGTTGTCTATACCCATGCGGCGCTCCTCAGCGACCACGTCGCGCTCGGAGTAGAACTCGCGGAAGACAAGGTTCTTGAAGCGCTCGGACTCGATCAGGAACCAGAGCTCGAGGCGGTTCGCGGGCAGCATGATGAAGTATTGCGTGGTGTCATTGCCGGTGGAGGCGTTCAGGAACTCGCCGCCGTTTTCCGTGTAGATTTTATCGAGCTCGTCCTTGACGACGAATTGGCGGTGCTCCTCCTGGAGCTTGATGAGCTTGTCCTTGAGGGCCTTCATCTTAGCCTGATCAGCCTGGCCGCCCTTGAGATACTCGGCAGCAAGCTCATCGCCGATGCGGTCCATCTCCTCGAGGATGGGCTTTTCCTTCTCGTAGTCGCGGGTGCCCATGACGGGCGTGCCCTTGAAAGCCATGTGCTCGAAGAAATGGGCCAGGCCGGTCTCTCCTTTCCGCTCGTCTACACTCCCGACTTTGACCATAATCATGCCAGCGAAGGTTGGGACCGGCGGCCGCTCATAGACGAAGAAGCGCAGGCCGTTGGCGAGAGTGAATTCCTTGACCTTGTCGGCGAAGCCTTGAGCGGAGGCAGATGAGATGGAAAGCGAGTGCAGGATAAAGAAGAGACCAAGAGTTACAAGAAACCTGCGAAATTTCCTCATTATTCCTCCTTTGAATTGAGATTTTTTGCGGGTTGTGTCTTTGCCTCCCCTTTTTATGGTTGGCTATTTAATTTATAGAATGAAGCAAAGAAAAAGTCAATTTGATGCAATTTGTATAAATTGGGGGACACGCTGGATGTTGTCCAGTACAAGAGCGGCTGGATCGACGGCGAGTCCCTATTTCTCTGATTACGTTGGGAAAAGAAGTGTGCGGTTCCCGTATGCCTATATCCTGAGCGTCCCGGACCAGGAAATCGTAGTCAAACTTCTCCAGCACGGCCTGGTCGTCGAGAAGCTCACGGAGGCGGTGACGCTCGAAGT
>CAZKEW010000311.1:0-2171 GCA_964551885.1 uncultured Eubacteriales bacterium | reverse complement strand
TGATTTTCTCGGCTACACGTTTGGACCGCAACGCTTTAGGAAGGATGGCCATTGGTATCTCGGGGCCAGTCCGTCCAAGAAGAGCGTGGCCAGACTTCGGCGGAAAGCGGGCGATCTGTTAAAGCCCGGCAACGTCGGAACCTGGCTGGAGGTGCGGGATCGGCTCAATCGTATACTGCGGGGCTGGTCTACGTACTTCGACTACGGTACCCGACTGATGGCGTACCGAGCGGTGGATAACTACGTCCTCGAGCGAGCAAGACATTTTCTGCGCAGACGCCACAAGGTGCAATCGCGAGGCACCACCCGTTTTTCGGACGATGTGGTCTTTGGGGAACTGGGAGTTCTCCGACTTCGTCACGTCCATGTGGGGTCTACTCCGACGGCCTTGAAATGAAACCAGTCGGAAAGCCGGATGCGGGAAATCCGCACGTCCGGTTTGATGAGCGGGGATGGGAACCGGGGCGGCGATTAAGCCAGTACCCGCGCCCATCCTCGACTCTACTAAATTGCAAGAGTAAGCTTTTATCATCCAAAAATAGCCAAAATTTTCACTCAAATTTTCTTAGATGACTTCCAGTTGTATAAAAAAGCACCCTTCATACCGACTCAACTGGTATTTCCCCGAGAGGAAGCAGACTCCTTCCCTCAAAACTTGCTTTAACTGAATATGAAGCTTTACTCTCGGTATCTTACGTATGTCCCGCCCCACAGCAAGAGTACCAGATTTTCTCCAGCTCCTCCTTGAGCGGAAAGGAAGAAGGCAGATGAACTTTTATTCTCGTTGACATCTGCCGCACTCGTGCCCCTATCTTGATGAGTTTCAAACGAATCGTATCAAACTGCGCCCTGGCAAACTCTGTGCCTCGAAGATAAAGTTCCCGAAACGTGTGCATAAGCACATAAGCGGCAGAGTGGAGAAAGAGCCGGAACTGGTTGGCCTCAAAACTTGTGCATGAAGTCCTGTCAGAGAAGAGATGCGTCTTGTGTTCTTTGATGTAAAGTTCCATGTTGCCGCGACCGGAGTATATTCGCTGATAGATAAACCTCGGCCGGGAGTATTCCAAATTGGTCACGATGAATCGCGTGTTCGGCCCTTTATGATTGTGCTCGGCTTTGCAAATAACCCGAAGAGGTTTTGACCAGGATTTTGCCTGGTACTCGAATTCGCCATATAACTTGACCGGCTCTTTATGAAGAGTGTAAAGTTTTTTTGCCTCATCTACAAGCTCTCCTGCCTTCTCCCACATGGGGTTCTGAGGGGTAAGACCAAAAACAAATTTCAGGTCCTCTTCCTCGCAAAAATCATAAACCTCTGGGCAAGCATAATGAGAGTCGCCCCTTATTATGATCCCAACCTCAGGCCAAGCCGAACGAATCTTTCGAACGATTCGTTTCAAGATAGAAACAATCTCCTTGCCCGAAGGCCTTTTCCCAGGACGCAGAATCGCTGTGACCAACTTGCCGCTTTTCCCCTCATAGATATGCATCGGCATATAGCAGTACATGTCATGAAAAGCATTGAAAAGCCTCAGCTGTTGATGCCCGTGTGTCTCATCATCGGTGTCATCCAAATCAAGGATAATCCCTTTAGGTGCTTTCTTATACGAGTCAATAAATATATCTACAAAAGCTTCCCCGAGACGGTAAAGATCTGTGCGTGAAGGAGCATTTTCAAACCGGCACATGGTCGGCTGGCTGCCCAAATCTTCCTCAGACAAAGGAAGCTTGTCACAGGCCATCTTTAAAATAGGGTCCCTGCGCAGATCATCACAATCGTTGGCGTCTTCATATCCAGAAGCAATCTGAAAAACCCTCTGTGAACAAAGATCCAAGAGCTCATGGGTTATATAACTTTGGTGACGGCGATCTCGCAAAACATTAGTCATCCGGCGAATAATGCCATGTTTGGCTTCTGTTTCACGAAGAAAAAGTAATCCAGCATCAGAACTGACCTCGCCACCGTCAAAATCGGCTTGGATTTTTTTACCGGAAATGTCTTTAAAAAGGAGTAATTGTCTGGTAAACTTTGTCATGGCTGTTTTCCTTTTATTTTTGTCTCTAACGTATTATATATCAATACGTTATCGAGGAAAACAGCCTTTTCTATGAATTTTCCAGGTTAATAATTTCAAATGAAAATTTTAGTCACAGGTGCTAAGGGAATGTTA
>CAZKEW010000310.1:0-2178 GCA_964551885.1 uncultured Eubacteriales bacterium | reverse complement strand
ATATCTGGCTGGTCGAAATCGCCAATCCTGCGGGCATCCCGGTAAATGAGCGTCCTGCTCTCTTCATTGCCGCAAATTTTGAAGGCGATCATCTAATCGGCAGCGAAATCTCGCTCTTTGTCATCGACTATCTGCTTAAAAACTATCCCGGCAGCGCGGAGGTGAAACAACGGATCGACAACCATGCTTTTTATGTCTTGCCCCGAGTGAATCCGGATGCCGCTGAAGGGATGTTCGCCGCTGCGAAGTCCGGTCTAAAGACGAACCTGACTCCCCGGGATCAAGACAACGACGGCCGCGTCGATGAAGATGGACCCGAGGACTTGAACAAAGACGGTTTCATCACCCTCATGCGCCTCAAGAACGCGGACGGAGAATACATCATCGACCCGGAAGAAAAGCGCCTGATGAAAAAGGCCGACCCCAAGAAGGGCGAAGCCGGCGCCTACAAGCTCTTCTGGGAGGGCATCGACAACGACGAGGACGGGTTTATCAATGAAGACCCTTCGGGCGGGACGGACATCAACCGGAATTTCATGCACGAATATCCTTATTTCAAGCCGGATTCGGGCCTGCATATGGTCAGCGAGCTTGAATCACGGGCGATCATGGACTGGATCATCGCCCATCGCAATGTCGCCGCCATCCTGACCTTCGGCGAAAGCGACAACCTGATTGTCCCTCCGAACAGCAGCGGCCGGCTCGGCCCGGCGAGGGAAATCGACCTGGCCAGGTTTGCCGATGCGGGCATAGCCGGCGCCGCCAGAGTCGGAATGATGCAGACAGGGTTCGCCGGATTCGGCCGATTCGGGATGTTCGAGATGGGAGAAATGTTCTTCATGATAGAAAGAGGAGAAAGGCAGTTAGGTTTTCCTCAAGCCCAGGCCCAGACGCAAACCACAACGGCGACGGGGAGACCCCGCATGCCTGAAAGAAAACCGGCGACAACGGTTAACACCTCCGACATTGATTATTTCAAGGCCATAAGCGACAAGTATCATGAGCTGACGGGAACCAGACAGCCGCTTTTCGTGCGGGAGCCCCAAGGCTCTTTCTTCCAATACGGATACTATCAGTTCGGCGTTCCTTCCTTCTCAACGCCCGGCTGGGGCTTGACCGCCGCTCCTGAACCTCCGGGCCTAAGGCGCCAAGGCATGATGCCGGCCGCCCCCACAGCTCAACCCGCAGCGGGCGGGCAGCAGCAGGCCAGCGGCGCAGGCGCGCCACAGCAGACGATTCCGTTTGACCGTCAAAGCACGCGGGGGATGGATTTCCTGAGGATGATGTCCGGCGCACCGGGCGCAGCAGGCGACCAGGCGGGAGAATCTGTGCCGCCGGGCATCGACAGCCAGGTCCTGAAGTGGCTCGACACAGAAAAGATCGACGGGTTTGTGAACTGGAAGGAATTCAAGCATCCGGAATTAGGCGACGTGGAAATCGGCGGGTTCAAGCCTTATGTGATTATCAATCCGCCTGCCGCGAAAATCCCCGAAATCGGCGCGTCCCAGGCCAAATTTGCCGTTTACCTCTCCTCGCTCTTTCCCATGGTGAAAATCGCCAAGACAGAAGTCATCAATCACGGCGGCGGCCTGTTCCGGGTCAAGGCTGAAGTGGAAAACACCGGATTCCTGCCGACGGCGCTCGCCCATGGGGTTACGACCCGGGCTGTGAAGCCGACCATGGTTCAGCTCGGCGTTAAGCAAGAAGATATCATCTCGGGCCACAGCAAGGCCAATTTCTTCCAGGCGCTCGCTGGCTCGGGAAGACGTGAAAAATTCGAGTGGCTCATCAAAGGCAAACCCGGGGATAAAGTTGAGCTCAAAGTTGTTTCGCAGAAGGCCGGCTCGGACAAAGCCGCAATCATCCTGAAGTGAAGGGGAGGAAATCAGCCATGAAAAAATACCAAAAAACCTTGCTGGGAATAGCTTCTATTGCAGTCCTTCTAGCATTCGTCTCTTCGGTTTCCTACAGCCAGAAAGCCTCTGACCCGCAATTCAAGGTCAAGCTGGATTTCAACCGCTGGCATGATGTGCCGGAGCTTTATTCTGACCTCGAGCGCCTCGAAAAAGTCTTCCCCAAGTTTTTGAAGCTTCAGTCTATTGGCAAGAGTTACGAAGGCCGAGATAGCATGCTGATGACGATCAATAATCCTGACACCGGGCCGGAGCTGAGCAAAGC
>CAZKEW010000309.1:1134-2186 GCA_964551885.1 uncultured Eubacteriales bacterium | reverse complement strand
CGATGGACGTCTCGAATTCCTCGGGGATGACCTGGTCGGCCCCCAATTTGTATAGCTCGTCGATCTCCGAGACATATCTAGTCCTCACGATGATGTGAAGGCCGGGGTTCATCTGCCGGGCTGCCTGAACGCCCCCCCGGGTGGCCTGAGGGTCAGAGATGGCAAAAACGATAACCTTGGCCCTTTCCGCACCCGCAGCCTTCAAGACATCCCGGCTTGAGACATCGCCGAAAAGGATGGGTTCGCCTTCCTGCAGGGCTGCTTTCACCGTGTTGGGGTTGAGCTCCAGGATAATATAGGGAATCCCCGTTTCTTTCAGCACCCGGGAGAGGTTATGCCCGTTGAGGCCGTATCCGGCGATGATGACATGGTCGTTCAGGGCCTCGGCCAATCTTGCGTCTTTATCTTCTGGCCGGGAAATTTTTTTGAATATTCTCTGAGATTTTTCAGCCAAGCGAGGGGCCAGTTGAATCAGGAACGGCGTCGCCAGGATCGTCAGGATCGATGAGGCGATGAAGGCCTGGAAGATTCTTTCCGGAAGGAGGCCGTTTATCCGACCGACGTTGGCCAGGACGAAGGAAAATTCGCCGATCTGAGCCAGGCTCAAGGCCACGAGCAAAGCGGTCTTCGCAGGATATCTCAAGATCCTCACGACAAGGAAGAGAATGAGGCTCTTTAGAAAAAAGATAGAGAGGACAAGGACAAGGATGAAAAGTTTTTCAACCCAGACAAATTTGAGGTTGAGGAGCATCCCGACGGAGATGAAGAAAAGACTGTTGAAGAGACTCTTGAAGGGCATGATGTCAGAGACGACCTGGTGGCTGTATTCAGATTCTGAGATGATGATGCCGGCGATGAAGGCGCCGAGGGCCAGAGAGAGCCCAAAGGACGCCGTAAGCAGGGCTGTGCTTACACAGATGAATAATGCGGCGATGACAAAAACCTCGCGGATTCTCGTCCTGACAATGAAATAGAGCACCTTGGGCATGAGGAGGCGGGCCACCAGGAAGACAGCCGCGATGACGGCACCGGCAGTGGTCATCAGGACCTGG
>CAZKEW010000309.1:0-1124 GCA_964551885.1 uncultured Eubacteriales bacterium | reverse complement strand
GCAGAAATCGCAAAAAGACGTTTCCGAGCGAAACCGAAGCGGCTCTGCCCAGAACCGGAACGAGAACGATCATCGGGACAAGTCCGATGTCCTGGAAAAGGAGAATGCCGAGCGCAATATTGCCGTGAGGAGTATCCGTCTCGGCCCGGTCTGAAAAAATTTTCAGGACGACAGCCGTGCTGCTAAGGGAGATAAGAAACCCGTAAAAAATGCTCTCTGAGACTGAGAAATGGAAAAGCTGGAGAAAGATGACGGCACCGGCAGTGGTCATCAGGACCTGGAGCCCTCCTCCCAACAAGAAATTCTTTTTGATCTGTTTCAGTCTTTCGAGCGAGAACTCAATCCCGATGGTGAAAAGAAGCATGACCACGCCGATTTCAGCCAGGACGTCGATCCGCTCTGTCTCTTTGATGATTTTCAGCCCGCTCGGCCCGATGAGGATTCCGGTCAGGAGAAACCCCACTACTGCGGGGAGTCTCAACCTGTGGCTAAGGAGGGAAATGATGATCGAGGCGGCCAGGACGATGATGAGCTCTTTAAGAATAGGAATATCCATTTTCTCTGCTGAACTTCATCATACCAGAAAGAAATCTGGTCGCTCAACAAAAGAATATCATGGGCTCCCGGAAAGAACGTTGTTGGAATCGTTTGCGCCGGACCAGGCCTGGCCGGGCTTTACGTCTATACCAACGATCAAATCGTCATCGAGGAGCTGTAAATGGCTGTTGCGCTTGCCAAGACCGCTGAGGGAGCGAAGGAAACCGAGCTTACCCCCCAGGAAATTGTTGCCGAGCTGGATAAGTACATCATCGGCCAGAGGGCGGCCAAAAAAGCTGTGGCCATCGCCCTGCGGAATCGCTACCGCCGGCGGAAGCTCCCGCCCGAACTGGCCGACGAAATCGCGCCCAAGAACATCCTCATGATCGGACCCACCGGCGTCGGCAAGACCGAAATCTCCCGCCGCCTGGCCAAGCTGACCTCCTCGCCTTTCCTCAAAATCGAAGCCAGCAAGTTCACCGAAGTCGGCTATGTGGGCCGCGACGTCGAGTCGATGATCAGGGATTTGGTGTTGGAATTTCATTTCTGCGTGAGGTGGTCGAGCGGACGGCTTTGCCGTGATCTTC
>CAZKEW010000308.1:0-2208 GCA_964551885.1 uncultured Eubacteriales bacterium | reverse complement strand
GAGAGAGAGATTGCTATTCCCGATTGCGCAAGATATAATTTTAAGAGCTATTTTATCGAATCCGGAATAGATAAGATGCAAACATGAATACTCTCGTCCATAAGAAAAAAATCGTGGTCGTGGGAAGCTCAAATACTGATATGATCATCAAAACGGCAAAAATTCCTCGGCCCGGGGAGACAGTTCTCGGAGGCGAGTTCTTCATGGCCGCGGGAGGCAAAGGGGCAAACCAGGCTGTCGCGGCTGCCCGCGCAGGGGGAGAAGTGGTTTTTATTGCGCGCGTGGGCGATGATATGTTCGGGAAACAACAGGTGGACGGGTTTATCCGCGACAGGATCAACGTCGAGTTTGTGGTCAGGGACAAAGAAGCCCCCTCCGGAGTCGCCCTTATCATGGTGGCGCCGGACGGCGAGAACAGCATTGCCGTTGCCTCAGGAGCCAATGCAAGATTGAGTGCCGATGACATCAAGCGAGCCAAACAGGTCATTACCTCAGCGAGCATCCTGCTCATGCAGTTGGAGACGCCGATCGGGACAGTCAAAGAAGCAACGGAAATAGCTTCCGCAGCCGGAGTCCCCGTCATCCTCAACCCTGCACCGGCCCAGCCTTTGGGCGACGATATCCTGAAGCATATCACCTATCTTACGCCCAACGAGACCGAGGCAGAATTGTTCACGGGGATTACGATCATAAAGAAATCCGATTTGGCGAAAGCTGCTGAAGTGCTGCTATCCCGCGGAATTAAAGCGGTGTTAATCACCCTGGGAGCGCAAGGAGTTTATGTCGCCACTACGGAAAAGAAGGAGTTTGTTCCTGCCTTTAAGGTCAAGGCCGTTGACACAACAGCAGCGGGCGATGTCTTTAACGGAGCTCTGGCTGTGGCCCTCGCCGAGAACAAGCCGCTCTCTGAAGCCGTTCGCTTCGCCAATGCCGCTGCGGCACTCTCAACGACAAAGATCGGCGCCCAGCCCTCCATCCCTTTCCGGAAAGAAATCGAAGACTTCCTCCGCGGCTGATTTTCTTGAATCTTGACTTCATCCCTTCGTGATAGTATTACTCGATTGGAGAAAATAAAATGAAGCTTGAAGAGGTCATCAAAATCAGAGAAAAGGCCGCCAAATTATTGAAGAAGGCGCACATCGTCATCACCCCGGAGGAAAAGGACAACATGGAAGTTGTCGACTTCGGGCTGGGAGATATCAAGAATCTCGGGCTCGAAATCATCGTCTATGAGAACAACGACCGCTACTGCGCCAAGGAACTCGTCCTCTTCCCGCGTCAGACCTGTCCCGAGCACCGGCATCCTTTTATCAGCGAGAGGAACATCGGAAAACAGGAGACTTTCCGCTGCCGCTGGGGTGAAATATACCTTTATGTGCCCGGCGAGCGCACTCCCAATCCCAGGGCAAAAATTCACGAGAAATACAGGAATTTTTTTACGGTCTGGAAGGAGATCGTACTTCGGCCCGGAGATCAATACACTCTTCCTCCGAACACATTCCACTGGTTCCAGGCCGGGGATAGCGGCGCGGTTGTGTCGGAATTCTCCTCCACGAGCACGGACGAAAATGATATCTTCACTGACCCCAGGATCCAGCGTATCCCCAAAATAGAGTAATCCCGATCCCACGATGACTTCCAAACAGCGATTCATCGCCGCCCTCGAAAGAAGAAAACCCGACAGACTCCCCGTGACCACCCATCACGTGATGAAGTATTTCCTTGATAAATATATGGATGGGATTTCAAACGACGAATTCTTCGACTATTTCGGGCTCGACCCCATTCTCTGGGTCGGAGCTCAGAAGCCTGATGAATCGCTGGGAGAATACTACGATCCGACTCAGGAAGAAGTCGATTACGTCGAGTCGCGGCGAATCTGCTCGCCCGGCTGGCGAATCGAGCCCCTGGACATCCCGGGCCATGAATACAAGACAACGCGTTTTAATTTCGTAACTCCTAAGAAAACTCTCTCGATGGTCCTTCAAAGCACTGGTTGCACCAACTGGGTGACCGAGCGCCCGGTCAAAGAAAAATCGGATATCGATATCATCGCGGCCTATGCGCCGGCGCCCAAGTGCGATGTGGAAAAAGTGAATAAGCTGGCGGAGGAATATGGAGAGCGCGGGCTTGTGCGCGGAAATATTCCATCCTTCGACGTCTACGGACAGCCCGGATGCTGGCAGGATGCAGCCTGCCTCTACGGCA
>CAZKEW010000307.1:0-2229 GCA_964551885.1 uncultured Eubacteriales bacterium | reverse complement strand
CACCATCATCGCTTCGGTTTTGAGCATCCGGGACCCGAGGGAAAGGCCGCCTGATAAGGCGGGCTTGGCCGACCAAGCGCAGGCTTCTTTCGTTCATCCCGACTCAGATTTCATAACGTTTCTCAACATCTGGGACCGCTTTCACGGCGCCGCAGAAAACCAGACCTCGAAGAGCAAGCAAAGAAAATTTTGTCACGAGAACTTCCTCTCTTACGCGCGCATGCGCGAGTGGGGCTTTGTCCATGACCAGATCATCTCTATTCTGAAAGAGCAGAAGGTCCCCTCGGGCCGGACAGAAAAAGCGGGGTTATCCGCCTCTATGTATGCGGGCATCCACAGGTCGATCCTGAGCGGGTTCCTCTCCAACATCGCCGCCCACAAGGAGAAGAACATCTATATTGCGGCCAAGGGCCGGGAAGTCATGGTCTTTCCGGGCTCGACCCTTTTCAACAAATCCCGGCCCTGGATCGTCGCCGGAGAGATGGTCAGGACGTCACGTCTGTTTGCTCGCACGGCGGCGAAAATCGACTCCGCCTGGCTCGAGGAATTAGGCGGAGACGAGTGCCGCTATTCCTATTCTGAACCGCACTGGGATAAAGGCCGGGGAGAGGTCAGGGCCAAAGAGAGGGTAATGCTCTTCGGCCTCGAGATTGTTTCGGGGAGAGACGTGTCTTACGGGCCTAAAAATCCGGAGGAAGCCCATAAAATTTTTGTCCGCGACGGCCTCGTCGAAGGCAGCATCAAAGAACCGCCCGCCTTTCTCCAGCACAACCTGAATTTGCAAAAGAAGATATCTGAAATAGAAGAGAAAATGAGGCGGCGCGACATCATGGTCAATGAGGACGCCATCGCCGATTTTTATTCCCACCGCCTGGCTGGAATATATGATGTGCGCGGCCTGGAAAAAAGAATCCGCCAGATGGGAAGCGATGATTTCCTGAAGATGAAGGAAAGGGACCTTCTTCTCTCCCACCCCGATGAATCAGAGCTGGCTCTCTATCCGGACGAACTGGCTATGGGAGGCATGATTTTCCAGGCCTCGTACAAGTTCGCCCCGGGTGAAGACGATGACGGTGTGACACTTAAGATTCCCTCCACTCAGATAAAGGGCATCCCCGCAGAAGCCTTGGAATGGGGAGCGCCGGGGTATTTTAAAGAGAAGATCGCGGCTTTGATCAAAGGGCTTCCCAAGCGCTACCGGAAGCTGTTGATGCCTGTGTCGGATACGGCCGATATCATCGTCAAAGAAATGCCTCAAACTGACCTCTCTCTTTTTGAGGCGCTGGCCAAATTCGTCGGCAAAAGGTTTCATGTCGACATCCCGGCAGCGGAATGGGCCAAGGCCGATATTCCCAAGCATTTGAAAATGAGAGTGGCCGTCACCGACTGCGAAAGCCGGACCCTTACGGCCGGAAGGGATCTGGATGAACTCAGGCGAGCGGCTTCAACCTCCTATATGCCGGAGGATTCCGCAGAATGGAGAGCCGCGCGAGAGAAGTGGGAAAGGAAGGGCTTGACTTCATGGAATTTCAGCGACATTCCAGAGAGCGTTCCCGTCGGGCCTTTCATGACTGCTTATCCAGCCCTCGAGCCCTTGGAAAAAGGCGCCAACCTCAGGCTTTTCAAGAATCGTGAAGAAGCTCTGTCTTCCCATAAAAAGGGCGTCGAGGTTCTGCTTTTTCTTCGGTTTGCCAAGGACTTAGAGTTTATCCACCGATATCTTATCCTTCCTGAGGAATACGAAAAAGTCGCCCTTTATTTCGGAGGAAAGAGCGCTGTTGAAAAGGGCCTGCTGGATAACCTGCGAAGGGAAGCGTTCCAGCGGAACCTTCGCACCAAGGAGGAATTTGAAGCTTATGCAGAGACCGTGGTCCGGGCGCTGTTTGAAAAAGGCCACGCGCTGCGGGAGACACTCCTCAATATCCTCGACGCTTATCAGCGGACACGCCGTACTGTCCAGACCATCGAGGCATCCAGCCGTTCAAACCGTGCGGCTGCAGCCATCTGTCAGCAAATCCGGGAGGAACTTCAGGAGCTCGGGCCTAAAAACTTCCTGGAAATATATCCCTTCGAACAACTTTGCCGCTTACACTGCTATATTCGCTCCCTCGAGGTGAGAGCGGAGCGGGGAAAGAATGACCCTGAAAAGGACCGGAAAAAAGCTGAGCAGGTCACTCCTTTCCTCAAGGCTTATCGCCGAATGAAGGAGGAAATTCGAGCGGAGACGTC
>CAZKEW010000306.1:0-2235 GCA_964551885.1 uncultured Eubacteriales bacterium | reverse complement strand
TGAGCTATAATTCCGTTTCCATGTTAGGAATAAAAAAATCTCATCAAAGAGGTAAATCATGAGTATGAAACGCTATTTTGTCGAGGACATTCCTCGCCGCAAATTTCTGGAGATAAGCCTCAAAGGAGGCCTGGCTTTGGCTGCCACACCGGCGCTGCTCACTCGGCTCTTGGCCGGCCAGTCGCCGCCCAGGCCGGCTTTCGCATTCGAGGACCTCAACAAGGTCATTCGGCAGGCGTTGAGCAAGGGCGGTGATTTTGCCGAAGTTTACATCGAGCACCGGATCTCCCGGAGCATCCTGATGGAAGAGTCGAAATTCAAGAATGCCGTCTTCGGCATCAGCCAGGGCGCGGGCGTGCGTGTCATCTCGGGCGACAAGACCGGCTACGCCTACACCGATGAAATCGCCCTCGAAAAATTGACGCGCGCCGCTGAAGTCGCCTCCTATGTCGCCCGCGGCGGCAAGACCATCAAGCCCGTGGACGTCAAGGAAGAGACACGGCCGTCCTACATCACCGTCAAGGTCCCGCTCGGGCAGGTGGCCGACGAAAAGCGCCTGGAGATCATCAAGCGCGCCCATGATGCGGCCCTGAGTTACGACCCGCAGATCAAAATGGCCTCCATCGACTACTACGACGAAATCCGCGGCCGCACCATCGCCAACAGCGAAGGCCTCTACCTGAGCGACGAACTTCCTCTCATCTTCTTCATCGTCCAAACGCTCGGCGCGGGCAACAACACTCAGCACATGGGCCGCGAGCGTCTCAGCCGTCATTCGGGAATAGAGGTCTTTGATGAGGTCAAGCCCGAGGATGTCGCGCGCACCTGCGCCCGCGAATCCATCGCCATGCTCGAAGCCAAGGACGCGCCAGCCGGCAAAATGGACGTCGTCATGCAGAACGGCTGGGGCGGCGTGCTCGTTCACGAGGCCGTGGGCCATCCCCTCGAGGCCGATAACATCGCTAAACAGACCGGCGTCTTTGTCGGAAAAATGGGCAAGAAGGCGGCCAGCGATGTCTTCACCATGGTGGACGACGGCACACTCCCCTGCTTCCGCGGCACAACCAACTTTGACGACGAAGGCACCCAGATGAAGCGCAATGTCCTGATAAAAGACGGCGTGCTGGTCAAGTTCATGACCGACATTCTTTCGGCCAAACAGCTCAATATGGAACGCACCGGTAACGGAAGGCGCGAAAATTTCCGCAACATCCCCATCCCGCGCATGACGAACACCTTCATCGACACCGGCAAGGATAAGCCTGCCGACATCCTAATTTCGACCAAAGCCGGCCTCTTCGTCCAGAGCCTGAGCGGTGGGAGCGTTAATCCAACTACGGGTGTCTTCAATTTCACCTGCCGCGAGGCTTACCTCATCGAAAACGGCAAGATGACCTCGCCGGTCAAGGGCGCAACCCTGGTCGGCAACTGCCTGGACATCATTTCCGGAATCGACGCTGTCGGCGACAACCTGGACTTCGGGCCGGGCATCTGCGGCAAGGGGCAGGCGGCTGAAGTCACAGCCGGCCAGCCCACAGTTCGCATCCGCGGCATCAATGTCGGCGGGACGCGGGCTCGGGCGTAAGAAAGAGCTGAAAGGAGACGACAATGGATTACAAAGCATTGGCTGACCAGTTAGTGAAAAAATGCCTGAAGAAAGGCGCGGACGCCGCCGAAGTCTATATCCAGAGCGGCCGGAACCTGAGCATCGAAGTGAGGAACGGCGAGATCGAGACCGTCGAGGAAGCGGCAAGCTACGGCGCCGGCCTCCGGGTTTTCGTCAAGGAAAAGATGGCCTTTTCGAGCTCCAACGACCTCGGAGAAAAAGCCCTCGATGATGCCGTCACTCGGGCCATCGAGTTCGCCAAAATCACAACACCCGACCCCAATAATGTGCTCCCAGACAACAAGGGGATGACGGAGGTGGCAGGGCTTTACGACCCTCAGATCGCCCAGGTGACGATGGATGAAAAGATAGAGCTGGCGAAAAAAGTCGAAAAGCTGGCCATGAAAGACCCGCGGATTACGAAAAGCGCCGGCGCAGGCTATAGTGAAGGAGAGGGAGAGGTTTTCATCGCCAACTCCAACGGCCTCGTCAAAAGCTTCAAGTCCACGGGCTGCTCTTTTGGCGTGTCCGTGGTGGCGGAAAAGGGCGAACAGAAGTCTTCCGGCGGAGAGTCCTGCAGCCGCCGCTTCTACAAAGACTTCAAGCCGGCCGAAGAGGTGGCGGACAAG
>CAZKEW010000305.1:0-2238 GCA_964551885.1 uncultured Eubacteriales bacterium | reverse complement strand
CAAGACCAATTGCAGATGATCGCCGGCGAGCTCAACCTGCCTTTCTATGAGATGAGCAAGGAGCAGGTGTCTTCTCCCCAGAGGGCCCTCAAAGAGCTTGTCCTTTATACCAAAAACAGGGGCCACGACCCTCTCATCGTGGACACAGCCGGGAGGCTTCATGTGGACGAGGAGCTCATGGAAGAGCTCCGCCTGGTCAAGGAAGCCCTCCAGCCCACAGAAATCATCTATGTCGGGGATGCGATGACAGGGCAGGATGCGGTCCGGTCTGCCCAGGCTTTCGAGGAGAAGATCGGCCTCACGTCTGTCATTCTGACAAAGCTCGATGGAGACGCCAGGGGAGGAGCCGCGTTGTCGATCGTTTCGGTCACGGGGAAGCCGATCAAGTTTGTCGGGACAGGCGAGAAATTCGACAAGCTCGAGGTCTTCCATCCGGACCGGATGGCCTCCCGCATCCTCGGGATGGGAGATATCCTAAGCCTGATCGAGAAAGCAGAGCAGGAGGCGGATGTCAAAGAGGCGGAAGAGATCGCCCGCAAGCTTCAAAAAGAGGAGTTTACGCTCGAGGATTTCAGGAAACAGCTCCTGCAGATCAAAAAAATGGGCTCCTTCTCCTCGATCCTGAAATATCTTCCCAACGCAGGCATGTTCAAGAATATGTCGGCTGTGGAAATGGACGACAAAAAGATCCTTCACTTTGAGGCGATCATCAACTCGATGACGCCGCGCGAAAGGCAGGACCCGAGGATTATCGACGGCCGCCGCCGCCTCCGCATCGCCAAGGGCTCGGGCAGGCCGGTTTTCGAGGTCAATCAGTTATTGAAGCAGTTCCTGGAGATGAAGAAGATGATGAAAAAGTCTCAGTTCAAAAAGATCATCTCCTCCATCCCCCGCTCGCGCTAAGCTTGCCAAAGCTGGGGACGGTTCTCCGGGAGAACCGTCCCCGTTTTTATTAAAGATATGAAATCAAGATAAGGGGTGAGAGATGAAGACGGTCGTCTTTTCGAAGTTTGGACTGTCCGCGGCGTTGACTATCATTCTTCTTTTTATCCCAACCAAGGGAGCTAATGATTTGGTTCTTCAAGCTTTGGAGTTTGCAGGGGAAACGGAGATTGTCTATCAGGGAGAGGTCTTACTCGCTCAGGACTCGCCGCAAGGCTTGTACGGCATAACTGTTAAAGCTGCCCAGGGCTCCCTCGAAGCTCTCGGCAAAAAAGGGTCCGGTCATCACAGCCCAATCTCCGACATAGTAGATTTTGGCCACGGCACACACCTCCTCGCCTAAGAAATCGGCCGCACCTGTATTTTTTCATTTTTCACCGACCCTTTGCAAGAAGGAAACATGCCTTTTGACATGACGAAGCATTTCCGTTTCCGTGATGATCATGGAGCCCCGTGATGTCACAAGAAAGCTTGGTGAAGGGAGCGAATCCCTTGACCAAGCTAAAAAAATAATCACGGAGAAAGAAATGCTATCTTGACATGATTTTGGCCTTCTGGAAAAAGCGGAAGTGGAGTAAAATAAAACGAGGAAGAGAGGGCAAGATGAGAAGCCAAGGTCACAAATTTTTGCCGCATTTATAAGTCTCTTCCCGACGATAAATCGAGGGAAGAATTCATCGAGGAATTCTGGAAGATCAGAGATCCCGACCCGGCTACAGAAGAGCACGAAGCCAAGAGAGAATTTGAAGAGAGAGTCAAATATTTTCTCTCGGAGCATTTCCGCAATTTCCCTAGGCCGCTTGCTGTATCGTTTGGCGATGTCCATTTGGCAATCCGGCCGGGCGGGACGATGTGGAGGACCACAATTTTCAAACGGATTTTGATTCTTTGGCGGGCATGTATTAGAATTGCGAAAGCAGTTGAAGGCCGCTCGAGGTTTGTCCGATGAAGGCGGAGAAGGCCGAGGCTTTTGAGGATTATTCCCTGAGGACCGTCCCCCTCGCCGAGAGGAAATCCTGGGTGGATATTGCCATGGTCTGGATTGGCGTAGCGATTGTCCTCTCCGCTCTGCTGCGGGGGATGATGGTGGGGATGGGAATGGGCTCGCTGCGGAGCGTTCTCATCACTTATCTTCTCGGTGAAGGCCTTCTCGTCGGGATGATGATCCTTACGGGATACATGGGTGCGAGCGCCGGGCTCTCCACGCCGCTTCTCGCCCGCTGGGCTTTCGGCGAACACGGCTCTCTTGAGGATGTTTCCGCCTTGGTCAGGAAAGCGGCCGTCGAGGCGGGCGGC
>CAZKEW010000304.1:0-2246 GCA_964551885.1 uncultured Eubacteriales bacterium | reverse complement strand
ATGGAGCGATCCCTTGACCAAGCTAAAAATGACAATCACGGAAATAGGGATGTTAGCCCTTCAGTTGATAGAATTAATGGAGAATGGTATAAAACATGTTGCCGTTGGAAGGAAAGGTTAACCGCCGTGAAGAGGCTTCGATACGACAAGCGTTTGCTCCAGGTCTTTTCGAGCTATAAAAGAAAAAAGGTCCATCTCTCTTACCTGCCGGTTCGCCTCTGGGTCGAGACCACAAGCATATGCAACCTGCGTTGTGTCATGTGCCCCAACAAAGACCTCAAGAAAGAGGAAAAGGGGTTCATGGAGTTTGACCTTTTCCGAAAAATCATCGACGAAGCCAGTTCGTTTGCTTTTGACGTCAACCTCATCCATCGGGGCGAAGGCCTTCTCCACCCCGAGTTCCCGCGGCTGGTGAGATATGCTCACGAAGCGGGAATAACAACCAAATTCCATACCAACGCGGCCCTGCTCAACGAAAAAAAATCTTTTGACCTCATCGAGGCCGGGTTGGATCAAATCTCTTTCTCCTTTGACGGATACGACAAGAAAACGTACGAAAGCATCCGGGTCAACGCCAACTTCGAGAAGACCATCGCGAACATTGTCCAGCTCCTCAAAGTCAAGCAGAAGCTCAACTCCAAAAAGCCCTACGCCATCCTGGAGCTCATCAACTTCCCGGACCTTTATAAGCCGGTCGGCAGCCGCCGCAAGCAGGAATTCTTAAAAAATTTCCGAGGCCTGCCGCTCAACAGGATAGAGGTCAAGGAGATGCACAACTGGGCGGGAGAAATCGGCCAGACCCAAAAAAAAAGAAAATATTCCCCCTGCACTTTCCTCTGGCAGGCGCTCATCATCTTTTGGGACGGCTCCGTCCTCCCCTGCACCCAGGATTTTCACGGCTACTATACCCTGGGAAATGTCAAAGACATGTCCTTGGCTCAAATCTGGAATAACGAAAAAATAGTCCGGCTGCGGAGTAAAGTTCTCCGGCAGGATATCGACGACCTCGAAACGTGTTCCCAGTGCGACCGGCTGTGGAGAGAACAAATCTTAGGCATTCCCAAGGAATATATGTGGAAATTCCTGCTCAAGAGAATGCCCTGAGGATTCTTCAGCGCCAATCGGGAAAAACATCCCTCCCGGGTGAGTCAAACAAAGGAATGACGCTCTTGTCGACCACGTTAACCAAGTAAAGAGCCCAGTCTCCCTTGTCTGCATAGGCACTTTTCAAACCAGAACAAAACACGACCTGTTTTCCGTCCGGGGACCAGGAGGGAAAATAATCGTAGGTCTCGTCCCGCTCGGTGATTCTTTGCTGGTCGCTCCCATCCGGGTTCATCGTCCAGATATCTCCTTTGCCGTCGGCCTTACTGGAAACATAGACGATTTTTTGTCCGTCTAGCGAAAAGCGGGACCGGCAAGCCTTCCCGCCCTCGGTCAGCTGTTTGTATTTCTGAGCTTCGAGGTCATAAAGGAAAACGTCCCAGCCGAGCATTTTTTTCCCCGTGAAGGCTAACAAAGGACTGCGAGGAGAGAGGTCAGATAGTATATGCGAGTTGGAAAAATCCGGGATCACTCTTCTTTTTTCTTTTGAGGATAAGTTCATTATCCAGAGGGATAACTGATCTCCGAAGGGCTTTTTCACCCTTTCAGTGAAGACGATGCTTTGACCGTCAGGAGCCCAGGCCGCGTCCAGTTCATCTTGGGGAGAGGCCGTCACTTGAAGGATATTTTCACCTATGTCGTCCATGATAAAGATATCATAGTTGCCATCCCGGTTGGCCGAAAAAGCAATCTTTTTCCCGTCCGGAGACCACCGCGGATATGTATCATCCCAAGTGTTATCCGTAAATTTTTTGATTTGTCCCCTCGTCAGCAGATAGATCTCATTATCTCCGTCCAGGTCCGATTGAAAGACGATTCTCCCGGAAAAGGGAATCTCCACCCGGAGCCCCTGGACATCGGCCTGATTACTTTCTCCAATGGGCGCCTGACTCTTCTCCTCTCTGCGGCAGGATAATGATAAGAGGAGCACTGAAAGAAGAACGATAAAAACTCTTAAATGGTGTCTCATAGAGGCTATTATAGACGATATCATGCTAATATGGTAGGCAGAGTCATCATTGGAGGAAGTCATAGCCCTTGCGAATAAATGTTGCCAGAAGGTCATTTGCTGTGATATTATACGTCCGCTGTTCAATGACATTAACGCTGTGCTCAAGGAAAAAAATGGCGAACCCGGGAGT
>CAZKEW010000303.1:0-2250 GCA_964551885.1 uncultured Eubacteriales bacterium | reverse complement strand
TTTTTAGCTTGGTCAAGGGATTCGCTCCCTTCCGAGATTTTTCACGCCATGAAAATTTTGGCTTTCTCGGCGGCTCCATCCCTTCACCAAGCTCTCGAGTGACCTCGAAGGGCTCCATGATCATCGCAGAAACGGAGATGCTTCCTGGTAATAAAGAACATATCTAGGGAGGGAACGGCTACCACTTGTTATTGTGAACGCGCGCGGAGTCGAAGCGATTGCCAGGAGGTTTTTTTTCTGCCGGATAGCCGATGGGAATGAGGGCGAAGGGGATGATGTGCTCCGGAAGCTGGATGAGCTTCCGCAGGCCCTCGACTCTGTCCTCTCTTGGATAAACGCCCACCCAGACGGCCCCGAGCCCTTTTTCATTGACCGCGATAAGAAGATTCTCTGTGGCGGCTGAGCAATCCTGGACCCAAAATCCTTTGTGCGCCTCCCTCTGCAGATCGCCGCACACCAGGATAGCTACCGGCGCCTGCCGGCACATCTGAGCGTAGGGATGCACCTGCGGAATTTCATCTAAGATTTTCCGGTCGTTGATAACGACAAACTCCCAGGGCTGCTGATTCCCGGCTGAGGGAGCGCTCATCGCCGCCTCGAGAAGTTCCCGGATCGTCTCCTCGGAGACAGGTTGCGCAGTATATTTGCGGATGCTCCGCCGCGTTAAGATGGCCTTCATCTTTTGCCGGCTTCTCCTCTTACTCCACTTTCAATTGGGACGTGCAATAAGGGCACCGTATCGCCTTCAAAGGCACCGCTAAAAGGCAGAAGGGGCACTGTTTGGTCGTCGGCTCGGCAGGAGGGGCTTCGGCTTTTCTTCTCAATTTATTGATCTGCCTGATGACGAGGAAAACGGCAAAGGCGATAATCAAGAAGCTGATTATGGTATTGATGAAGACGCCGATGTTCAGCGTCACGGCGCCCGCCTGCTTAGCTGCGGCCAGCGTCTCGTAAGGTCCCGGCGTGGTCCCCGCTTTGAGCACGACAAAGAGGCTGGAAAAATCCACATTCCCTAAAAGTAATCCTATGGGAGGCATGATGACATCAGCTACCAATGAGCTGACGATGGCCCCAAAAGCTGCACCGATGATGATGCCCACAGCCATGTCCACCACGTTTCCCCGCAGGGCAAATTCCTTAAACTCTTTAAACATGACCTTTTCCTCCTTTCTTGGTGTGAATCTTCCGAGCTGTGACCTCTTGAGAGAGGGGATCGACATTTTTCCTGATATAAAAAAGACCGAGTTTTTCAAAAACTTGCATCTCTTACCTCTCCCTTATGAAGCAATACAAGAAACAAAACAACCGGTTTCAAGAATAATAGTGATTATCCAGGAGCGTGCTTTTTTTACTATAACGGACGATAGGGTGTCAAGATAAGTGGGCTGCGGAGATGCAGATGAATCATTGGGGACGGTTCTGTCTCAGAACCGTCCCCACAAGATTCTACTTTTTTCCGCCTCTTAACACTCTGGCAGGGAGAGTAATGATCGTCTTGAGAAGGTCAAAAACCGCATTGACCGTGATTCCGAGAAGCCGAAAAGGCAAGAGAAGGAGCCACACGATTGGATATAGGATCAAGGCTAACAAGGCCAGAGGCCAGCATAAGACCAGGAGGATTAGCCAAAGAAGAAATTTTATCATCTTAAACCCTCTCTACACCATCGGATTACGCGATTCATCGTACGTTCACATTATATATACGAAAATTTTCCAGGAAAAGTAATAATCGGTCGCCCTATTTTTTGAAAAGGCGGGAGGTAATTTTGAGGAGGCTCCGGAAGGGGGTTCCGGCTCTGACCATCTTCATACGGGGCAGGAGAGAAAAGAGCGCTTTGAGCTTCTGTTTGAAGCGGCGCCCGTGGAGCAAGATCAATGATTTCTCCAGGACCTGTTGCTTCGCCGGTGCGTAAGGAAACCACCACAGCCGCTCCCGCTTATTCGCAAAATCTGCGCTGACGAACTTGATGTTGGATATCTCCAGCAGGCCGTAGGGCCCGTGAGTCCGGCCCATTCCCGTCTGTTTGATTCCACCCCAAATGGCTTTTGGCTCGGTAAAGCTGAACATGTGGTCGTTCACTGTGACGGAGCCGACCTCAAGCTGCTCGGCGACCCAGGAGGCCATCTTTTTGTCTCTGGTCCAGACTGAGGCCGTCAGCCCGTAGGGGCTATCGTTAGCCAAGGCAATGGCTTCATCGACATCGGAGAAGGCCATGACGGGAAGCACCGGGCCGAAGGTCTCTTCGGTCA
>CAZKEW010000302.1:0-2274 GCA_964551885.1 uncultured Eubacteriales bacterium | reverse complement strand
TGGGATTCTTTTAATTATCGTGGGCGCCGCGCTGCTCGCAGGCTACTTCTCCCGCCTCTCCGCACTCCTCCAATAAGGAGGGTTGGATCTTGCTTTTTGCTCTACCTAAATCCAGACCTCCTGAGCTTAAAGTTAGCTCTTTGAAATTATTTGGAATCAAAGAAGATACGAATATTTTCTTGATTCTTTGATTACTCTGCCGTAAAATTAGTTTCCGAATCAGAAACAAAAAGTTTCTAATTTGGAAACAAAAGGTTTCTGAGATGAATCTGAGCAAATTGTTATCGACCAAAGAAAGGGAGGCCATCCTCCATGTCATTCTTTTCAAAGAAGGCGAAATCAGCGTTGCTGAAGTTTCCAGAAGTCTTAATATGAGCAAGGGATTCATTTCCAAGTTTTTCACCATTCTCTTTCAGCAAAAAATCATAAAAAAATCAAAAAATAAATACACCATCATTGACAATCTGAATGTAAGGCTCTTAAAAATCCTTTTCAATCTCGAACTATTTTCGGAATTTAATTTCAGGAAATACGAGTATGTGAATGGCGCCGGGATATATGGGAGCTGCGCCAAGGGAGAAAATACCGAGAGCTCGGACGTCGATATATATGTGACAATAAAAATTAGGGATGAAGAAAAGCTGGCGAACCTCACTGGTGCCCTAAAGAGGATATCCAGGAAAATTAGTCCATTATATTTAACCCAGGAAAAGCTGGAACTTCTTCAGAAGGATGACCCGACCTTTTACAATTCCCTCGTCTACGGTTCCATCAAAATTTACGGTGAGGACATTGTTTGATTTTGACGAGTGCCTGAGAAAGGGGCTCCTAAGAAAAACCGCTTCCTCAAAGGTGAAGGCAACGAAAAGTCTTGGCGCTGCGTTCATTTGGCTTGGGGAAGCCGAAAAGAAAGGGAAATCAGACATACAGACCAGTACAGTTTTAATTTTTTCGCATCTAGCGAGGAAGCGGAAAATACCATCGAAAAATCAAGGGCATTTGTAGCAAGGATGAAAAAACTCTTGGACGAAAAATCCAAAAAGAAATGAATCACCAGCGGTAGACGATCGCAGCCCAAGTAAAGCCCGCGCCGAAAGCATCCATCACGACAATACTCCCCTTTTTGAGCTTTCTTTCCTCATGAAGCTCGTGGAGGCTTATAGGGATAGAGGCCACAGAGACATTTCCATATCTCTGGATATTAACATAAACTTTTTCCGCAGGAACTTTGAGCCTTTCGCCCGTGGCATCTATGATGCGGGTATTGGCCTGATGGGGAATAAACCAGTCAATATCTTCTTTTTTTAAACCAGCCTTCTTCAGCGCTTCAATCGCTGCCTCACCCATTCGTTTCACAGCGTGCTTGAAAACCTCATTCCCCTTCATCTGGAGGCAGTGAAGGTCGCCGACTACAGTCTGCAGGGATGCGGGCATTCTGGTCCCCCCTGCGGGCTGATAAAGGAGGCTGGCCAGAGATCCGTCGGCCTTCCAGTAATGGGAAAGAATACCTGAATCGTCCTTGCTCTCCTCGAGTACTACCGCGCCGGCGGCATCTCCAAAAAGGACGCAGGTGTTGCGGTCTTTCCAGTTTGTTATCTTGGTCAAAAGCTCGCCCCCGACGAGCAGGATGCGCCTGGAAGTCCCGCTCAGGATCAAGCTTTCTCCCAGAATAAGACCGTAAAGGAAACCCGTGCACCCGGCGCTGATGTCAAACGCCGCCACATGATCAGCCTCGAGCCCCTGTTGCACCCAGCAAGCCGTTGCCGGAAAAAGGGTGTCTGGCGTTGAGGTAGCGACAATGATGAGGTCTATATCCTTAACGTCGTAGTTTCCGTTCCGCAAAGTTCGCCGCGCCGCCTCCATGCAGAGGTCGGAGGTTGCTTGATTCTCCGAAGCAATGTGCCTCTCTTTTATCCCGGTCCGAGTCATGATCCACTCGTCCGTTGTATCGACCATTTTCTCAAGGTCGGCATTGGTCAGAATTTTCTCCGGCGCATAGAATCCTGTGGCCGTGATTTTGACTTTTCTTCCGCGCTCATGTCTCATTTTTGCATCTTGCTCCAAAAAGCTTGGTTATATAGCATACATATTATGAATGGATTTGCCAATAGGAAAAGCCTCCCCAGATTTGCCGATAGAAGGAGAAAATATTGGCATTATTGTCATGCGAACGACCGAAGGGAGCGCGGCAATCCGACGCCAGGGTGTCATTCCGAGCGAAGCGATAGTTCTCCACGTCATTGCGAGTTTAGATTCCTCGCTTCGCTCGGAACA
>CAZKEW010000301.1:0-2292 GCA_964551885.1 uncultured Eubacteriales bacterium | reverse complement strand
CCGTGCAATTCCCGCAAAATCTTGTATCCGCAGATTCTCAAACCGGCATTTCGGGCACCTTATCGCCACGAAAATTCCTTTGATTATTCCTTGCTTTTCACGTAAACCGTGGTCGCCCCGCTCTCTTCCTTAAATTTGAGCTCGAAAGAGCTTGGGTAGCTCTTGATGATCTGAGATAACTGCTTGAAGCCATAGGTGCGAGGGTCAAAGCTCGGGTCCAATTGGTGCAAATAAAAGCCGATTGTCGCCAGGTTCGCCCACCCATCCTCCTGGACGGTCATCTCAAAGGCGCCCTTAAGCAAGGGCAAAGGGTCAATTTCTTTAGGTTTTTCGCTTTTGACGACCGGAGCTTTTGTCTCTCCTCTTCCCTTTGGCGCAGGCTGCCTGGGCTCAAGATTCTCCGTGTAGATAAAGATGTTGCAGGCATTGACAAACGCTTTGGGCGTTTTTTTCTTCCCGATGCCCATGACAAAGATGCCCGTTTCACGGACCCGTGTCGCCAGCCGGGTATAGTCGCTGTCGCTCGAAACAAGACAAAAACCGCCGACCAGGTTGCTGTGGAGGATGTCTATGGCATCGATAATCATGGCACTGTCGGTTGAATTCTTGCCGACGGTATAGCGGAACTGTTGGATAGGTTGAATGGCATAGTTGTTCAGGACGTTCTTCCAGCCGGCCATGTTCGCCGTGGTCCAATCTCCATAAACTCGGCGGATGGTGATAGAGCCGTACTTGGCCGTTTCGGTGATTATGCCTCCGATAAGCGAAGGCTGGGCATTGTCGCCGTCGATGAGCAAGGCAATTTTTATGACGTGACTGTCGGCAAATTGCTCAACCATTGTTTCACCTCTTCAATTAGATATATTTATTCGGCTAGCGGAAGCCACCTACGCTTTCACGCCCACTTCGTAGCCTTCCCGGATAGGCGGCGATTGCAACAAATCGAGGAATTTGACGAGCTGCTCTTGGTAGTAACGGTTCCGCTCGTTGGCGAGGGCGTCCTCTTCACTCTTCCAAAAAGTGATGGAAATGAATTTCCCTGTTTGGCGGTCGGAAAGAAGATAGGCGCCAAGAAAGCCCTTCTGCGACTTGGCCGCAGGAATAACACTCTTTTTATAGATCTTAATGGCGTCGTCTATCCGTTCCGCTTTGATTTCCATTGAGGTTAAGCGTGCAAACATGGTTTAACCCTCCTTTTCCTCCACAAGCTGGGATCTTAATTCTTTCATATCCCTTTTCCCCTTGCCATTCAAAAAAAGAATAACAATTTCTCAAGATAGAGTCAATGAAAACTTTTTCCTAAGATTGGATATGAACTAAGTTCTTGACTTCTGCGACGGTTAATTTAGTATTATTAGAGGTGATTTGCCCGATAAGTAGAAAAAAAAGATCAGTTGAGAATGCTGCCAAATAAAAGCAAATCTGTCTTTATCCTAGCAGGCTTTGTCTTAGCTTCATTCATCGGGCTCTTTTCCGCCAGCATCCAGTGCGAATGGACGGGCGTTGAAAAAATCGTTGCCCTAGGAGATCTCCACGGCGACTATGAAAATTTTGTTAAAATCCTAAAAGGGACACGAATTGTCGATAGCGGCCTCCACTGGGCAGCGGGAAAGACGCATCTTGTCCAGACGGGGGATATCCTGGATAGAGGTCCTGATGCCAAGGGAATCTTCGACCTGTTGATGAGACTGGAAAAAGAGGCGGAGAAGGCCGGGGGGATGGTCCACGCGCTCATCGGCAACCACGAAGAAATGAACATCACCGGCATTGTCTTTCGCTATCCCGACTACCTAACGGACGACCAGTTTATTTCCTTTCTCCCCGACGGATACAGAAAACAGCAGGAAAGGGTGCTGGCAAAAAAGATAAAGGATCTTGAGGCTAAGGGCCAAGGCGCTCAACAGGAAAACCTGACCAATGAATTCTGGAGCAAGTTGAAAAATGACCCAGGGGCTAAAAAAAAATATCTCATCCACTTTAACGAGACATATGGAGCCTGGATTCTGAAACAGAATGCCGTGATCAAGATCAATGATATCGTCTTTGTCCATGGAGGAATCAGCGAAAAATACTCCCTCTGGAAGATGGATGAACTTAACAAGCGCCTTCGGCAGGAGCTCTCTGAATTGGCCAGGGCGGAAGAATTCTCAGAGCCGGCAAGGATGGGTCCGCCTGAGGTCGCTTATAAAGGAGACGGGCCCCTCTGGTACAGGGATTTGGCGTTCGTCCCAGAGGAAGACATGAAAGAGGAAGTGGAAAGGATATTGGCCAATCTGGGGGCAAAGCGCATAG
>CAZKEW010000300.1:0-2295 GCA_964551885.1 uncultured Eubacteriales bacterium | reverse complement strand
ATTTTTATGAATAGTCCAGGCTAGACGGCTCGGATCAAGCGTCTTATTATAAACAGTGGCCAGCGCTCCAGCGCTACCGAGCCCTAAAATTGCCGATAGAATCATGTCATCACGAGCGAAGCGAAGTGATCTGACCTCTTGGTAATTGCGAGGAACCTTGTGGCGAAGCAATCCTCAGCGAGTAAGCTGAGATCGCCACGGCATCTTCGATGCCTCGCGACGACTTCGTCGGATTGCCGCGCCCCCTTCGGGGACTCGCAATGACACGCAAGTCAACAACTTCTGTTTCTATCAGCAATTTTGGGCCGATCCGGACATGTTGACATTGGCGTCTAAAGGGCATAATATACACATATATATACACATTTTGCGGAGGAACAATGAAAAGGACGAATATCCTGCTCAAAGACGACCAGCACAAGAGACTGAAACTCTATGCCAAGAAAGAAGGAATGACCCTTGGCAAATTGGTGAGAGATGCCCTGGACGTCGTTTACAGGAAAAAAGATGCGCTCGATCAGAGAAAACACGTTGCCCTGAGCGCATACCGGGAGGGACTCATCAGCCTTGGCAAGCTCGCCGAGGTCCTGGGACTTGATCCCGTCAGCGCAAGAAATTATCTGAGAGAACGCGATATCCCTATCCCTGTCCAGGATCTTAAGGAACTGGCATCTGACACAAGAAATGCCTGAGATTGTCTTTGACTGCTGCGTCCTCTCCAACTTTGCCTTCTCTCGTTCACTATTCATCCTCAAAAGCCTGTATGGCAACTCTGCTCACATCACAGATTTTGTCTCTGCTGAAATCATGAGAGGGATTCAGAGTGGACACAGTCATTTGAGCCTGATCCAGGAAGCCTTCGGTGAAGGTTGGCTCAAAGAAAATGCGCTCCGCAAAAAAAAAGAGAAACCGCTTTTTCAGTCCTTATCGGTATCTCTTGGCCTTGGCGAGGCCTCGAGCATTGCCGTCGCGAAAGCCAGGGAGTTCCTCCTCGCTTGTGATGATAAGACAGCGAGAAGAGAGGCGGAGTTTTTGGGTATAAAACTCACGGGAACAATCGGCATCCTCAAGAAGGCCGTGCGGGTTAAAGTTATCGGCCTTAAAGATGGAGACCGCATCCTGGCTGAGATGAAAGCTCACGGATACTATTCCTCCGTCGAATCTCTGAAGGAAATCCCAGACTAAAAAGAAAAAGAAAAAATGGAAAAAATGGAAAAAATGGGGACGGTCCTATTTTTCTGAGATAATTCGACTCCCTCGGTTCGTCTTTATATATTGTCAGTCATGCCCAGAGTCAAAAGGATTATTCCCAAGGAGTTTCCTCTTCATATTATGGCCAGAGGGAATAACAGACAGGTCATATTTCCGGAAGATCGTGATAAGCGGTACTATTTAGACCTTCTCTTAAATCATAAATCTGACCACGAAGTCGATATATACCATTATTGCCTAATGAATAATCATCTTCATCTTTTGCTGCAGTCCCGAAAGCCGGATGCTTTTTCCGGGTTCATGAAGAAAGTCGATCTGTCTTATTTCTTTCTCTTTAAAAATAAATACGGATACGTCGGCCATCTTTTTCAAAACAGATTCAAGAGCAATATCATCGATCATGATTCTTATCTGCTTCAATGCGGAAAATACATAGAATTGAATCCCGTAAGGGGAGGAATTACCGCCAGACCTGAGGACTATCCGTTCAGCTCTTATCGATTTTATGCGTTCGGAAGCAAAAATCCTCTGGTCACATCAGATCCCCTCTACGTAGCGCTTTCAGATAGTGAAGAACGCCGAAGGAAGCTCTATAGGGAATTCGTTGTAGACAGCACCATGATCTCTGCAGAAAAGATAAGAAATCATCTGTACATCGGGAGCGATGCGTTTGTCAGGAAGATGGAGCAAACATACGGATTGCCGAATACACATCGGCCTCGCGGACGTCCGCGGAAGGGAAAATAGGACCGTCCCCTTTTGTGGTCCCCTTTTTGTGCCTTCATCATTTTCCCTTGGGGAAGCGCGAAAGAGATTCCCATTGTCTCCTGTCCTTTAAAGAGATTTGATTGTCTGATCGGAAGAGACATCCTTAGGCATTGGCATCTCTCATATAATGGTCCGGATGGTTCAATAGTTATCTGCGATTGAGCTCCATACTCTGCACCCGGTTTCTAGAGCCAAATAACCACCCAGCCGGTCAAAGAATCAGGCCTCTACTTCACCTCCACCAGCCGCCGGGTGAAAACGTGAAAAAGTCTTAAGCTGGAAGTCATCAAGTTTTTATTGACATGCTCAATATTA
>CAZKEW010000299.1:0-2297 GCA_964551885.1 uncultured Eubacteriales bacterium | reverse complement strand
GTCAGAGAAAACAGGGGAATTTCCCTGGAGCAAATTGCCGGGGACTGTAAAATAAGCCTATCCTCGCTTCAAGCCTTAGAAGAAGAAGATTACGATGCCCTCCCCAACGGGAAAGATTTCCATCGCCTTCTCAATCTTTATGCCAAATGCTTGGGGCTGGACTCTGAGAACGGCAGGGAGTAGTCTTCCTCCGGCCCGGCTCACAAAAATTTGAGGATCATCTGAATACTCATGAGGAGCAAGACTGCTCCAAAAATGCGGCGGAGGGTGTTGCCGGAGACTTTTTTGGAAAAATTCGCGCCGACTTGAGCGCCAAAGACCGTCCCCAAAGCCAGGAGCAGCGCATAGCTTAAATGGACGTGATGAGCCAGAGCGTGTTTGGCGACGCCGGAGAGGGACGTGAATATCATCGTGAACATCGAGGTGGCGGTGGCAAAATGAATCGGCATTCCCATAATCAGAGTCATAATCGGGACACCGAGCACTCCGCCTCCGATGCCCAAGAATCCTGAGGCCAGTCCGGCGAAAAAGCTCAACCCTACTCCAAGAATCAGCGTCAGGCCGGATTTCATCAGCTCGGCATCGGATCTTTGAGGCTGGGGGATCATCCGGCTGGGATTGGAAGACTCTGAAGCGGGGACAGTTTTCTCCGAGAACCGTCCCTGTCTTTGGAAGATCATCCGCAGGGCGATGAAAAAAATGAAGGCGCCGAAGATCAGACCCAGAAGCTTAGGGGAGATCAGCGATGTCAGGTAGGCGCCCAAATATGCGCCGGGCACTGTCGTGATGGCGAGCAGGAGTCCGGTCCTGAAGAAAATGCGGCGCTGTTTGGCATAAGAATAGGTTGCGGCGGCAGCCGTAAAAATAATAGAGGTCAGGCTTGTGCCGACGGCATGCTGAGGGACAAACCCAAAAAGAACGGTGAGCAGGGGAACGATGAAAATCCCGCCCCCTACTCCGGTCAGAGAGGCGATGATGCCCACCAAGAACCCGGAAACAGGGAGAAGCAACATTGACCACATCTCTATCGTCCGAGAGCCTCGGCTATAGAATCGCGCTTTAGGCTAAACCTCAAGCATAAGATCATTGCACCGATGTTTTTATCGTCAGATAATACCTCGTCATTTCGTTTTTAGCGATTTTCGAACGGGAAAAGATCATGATGCTTTAACTCCCATCAAAAACAGCATGCTGTTCTCTTTACAACTTTTGGGAACACTTTTACGAGCCGGAAAAATGGTATACAAATATAATGCCCAGGGTTCAGCATGTCAATAGCTGAAAAAAGAAGCCAAGCCACTCACGGGAAAGGAGAAGATGTCGATAGAATAGACACAAAGGGAAGTTCAACGCTCCAGGACAATGTCATCGTCGGTATTGAACTTCCCATCCTGTCCCGCAGAGATGAGGCGAAAATTGGAATCCGATACCCTCTCATACTTGAGCGGCCTGCCCCAGCCATCTGATGTGTCGCCCATGAGGAGGCGGGTTGCGCTGAGCTCCTTCAAATCTGTTGGTGTTCGGCCTTCAGTGCCTCCGAAAAGATTTATCGCTTTCTCCAACGTCGCCATGTTTGTCTGGGTGACCTCCGTACGAATCCTATCGTAAGCGTCCATTGTCCCTTCGATGTAGCTCTTTTTGCCGGCTTTGGCGAAATACAGGAAATAAACGATCACCAGGGCCAGCATCAGTACGATCAATGCACCTCTAATTTTCATGCGAACCTCTGGCTCGTTTATAGCAAAAGCCTCGGGGGAAGTCAAAATGTCTGAGAAGCGAAAAAAGCTTTTTTGAGATGAGGAAAAAGAAATTGACCCGTAGAGGACTCGAACCTCTAACCCGCGGATTAAGAGTCCGCTGCTCTACCTGTTGAGCTAACGGGCCAAAAAAATCCTCTTTAGTTTAGATGACTCCTCCCCTCTTGTCAAACGCGCAAATCTCCCCAGCTTTGCCGCTGGGAGGAGAAAATATTGATAATATTGTCATTCAGGCTGTGTCACAATTCAAATATTCTAAAAAATTGAAAATAAATTCCCATTTAGTCACGTTTTTAACCTGAAAGTGTCTCACTAATGATAATTTTCACGGAATTATGTTCTCGAATTTCCCACTTTCGAATTTGAAACTAAATTACGACACAGCCTGATTGCGAGCGACCGAAGGGAGCGCGGCAATCTCATGGGATGTTATTGAGATCGCCACGTCGCTTCGCTCCTCGCGATGACACTTCCATTATTGACTCGAGAATAGTTACGCCTTTATTCTAGATACTTCTTCATTGCTCTCTCTATCTCTCA
>CAZKEW010000298.1:0-2306 GCA_964551885.1 uncultured Eubacteriales bacterium | reverse complement strand
AAACAAAAAATCATCTTTGACCTCTTCGCCCAGGCCGACAGCTCCATGACCCGCAAATACGGCGGCACGGGCCTTGGCCTGGCCATTTCCTCTCAATTGGTTGACCCGCTCGGAGGACGATTCTGGGTGGAGAGCGCCGCAGGAAAAGGCAGTAAGTTCCACTTCACCGCTCGTTTTGGCCTTCTCCAGGACTCTGACGAGAGGAAAACGCCTCAGGCCAAGCTGAACTTTCAGGACCTTCCTTTTCTCTTAGTGGAAGATAACGCGACCTGCCGGAGCATCCTCCGGGAAATGACTTCCAACTGGGGCTTGAAGGTGAGAGAGGCCGAAAGCGCCGATGAAGCCACCGTCATTCTGGATGAAGCCAAAGAAAAAAAGAAATCTTTCCCGCTTATCCTTTTAGACGCCAATCTGCCGGGGAATGATAGCTTTATCATCCTTGATTACATCAAGAATAATCCCGACATTGCCAAGTCCATCATCATGATGATGAGCTCAACAAGCAACCGCATCGATGCCACACCCTGGCTGAAGTTGGGAATTTCCGCCCACCTCGGCAAACCCATCAAGCCGTCCGATCTCAAGAACAACATCCTCCAGGTGCTCGGGCTGGCCTCCAAACCGGCAGAACCTGTTCCTGTTGTATCTGAACCTGCTGCCGCCAAGCAGCGGGTGACTTATCGCATTCTGATCGCGGAAGACAACCTGGTCAATCAAAGAGTCGCTATCTACATGCTCGAGAAACAAGGTCACCAGGTAACAGGAGTAATGAATGGAGAGGAGGCGCTGGAAGCGCTGGAAAAAGGAAATTTCGAGGTTATCCTGATGGACGTCCAGATGCCCAAGATGGACGGGTTCAAAGCCACGCAATTCATTCGTGAGAAAGAGAAAAAAACAGGCCTTCATATCCCGATCATTGCCATGACCGCCCACGCCATGAAGGGAGACCGCGAAAGATGTCTCGAAGTGGGAATGGATGAATACATTTCCAAGCCCCTTAATGCTAAGCAGCTCGTTGAGATCATTGCTCGGGTCATGGGCCAGCCACTCCAGAGCAATAGAGAACTCCGCGAGCAACAAGGATAGAATGAAATGAAAATACTTATCGCTGAAGACGACCTTATCAGCTGCAGGATTCTAGAAAAAAACCTCCAGAATTGGGGCTATGATGTTATCCTGGCCAAGAGCGGCGAAGAAGCCTGGCAGGCTCTCAAGAACGAAGACTTGCGGATGACCATCCTCGACTGGATGATGCCGGGGATGGGTGGGGTCGAAATCTGCAAAAAAATGCGCCATCGAAAAAGGAACAAATACACATACATCATTCTGCTGAGTGCCAAAGACCGCAAACAAGACATTATCGCCGGACTTTCCTCTGGAGCCGACGATTACATGACCAAGCCGGTCAACTTTCTTGAGCTGAGAGCGCGCCTGCAAACAGGCAGGCGCATCATCGACCTGGAAGATAAGCTGATCCTCATCCAGAGTCAACTCAAAGACATGGCCAGCCGGGACAACTTGACAAAACTTTGGAACCGGGGAGAAATCATTAAGTTTCTCCGTGAGGAGCTGGAGCGAGGACAAAGGGAAAAGAAGGCGGTCGCGGTGATGATGATGGACGTGGATTATTTTAAAAAAATCAACGACTTTTTCGGCCATGATATCGGCGATGCAGCTCTTCTTCAGGTTGTCTCGCGGATCAAAAGAAAAGCGCGAAAATCAGATAAAGTGGGCCGCTATGGAGGGGATGAATTCATCGTCGTCCTTCCCCATTGCGGCCTAGGGGAGATAAAAATGATCGCAGAGCGGTTGCGCGTCTCTATTGCCCGAAGAGGCGTCAAGACAGATCTGGAAACAATTCCCGTGACCATTTCTGTTGGCTGCGTTTCCTCGGAAAATATGCCGCAGCCAACAGCCAAAAAACTCATCCGGACCTCTGATGAAGCCCTTCTTAAAGCCAAGAACCAGGGGCGCAACTGCGTCGTCGTGGAAAATTTATCTCCTAAAGGAAGAAAAAATGTCTAACCATCCGAACGCCAGCCAGGACCAGCCCATTGATTACTCTGAAGTCCTCGAAAGAATCGAGGGAGACGAACTTTTCCTTGAAGAACTCTTGAAAATCTATTTTGAAGAATTCAGCGAAAAACAGACACTTCTCCAAGAGGCTATCGAGCAAGGAAATTTTACCTTGATCCAAGAATTAGGCCACAGTCTGAAGGGTGCCTCGGCTAACCTCGGTCTTGCCTTGCTGAAGAAAGCCAGCTTTTCCCTGGAAGTGGCCGGCCGAGAAAAGAAAATCGACCAAG
>CAZKEW010000297.1:0-2344 GCA_964551885.1 uncultured Eubacteriales bacterium | reverse complement strand
GGAAGGGGCCTGATTTGAGGGAAGAATTTCCTCGCATTATTGTTGGTGACAACCGTCTCCGATTTTAACCCGTCCACTAGAGCACTGGCAATGCGGTAGGGGATTGGGGTAATGAGTCTCAGCCATAATGAAGAGAGCCTGGGCGTCAGCAAGGGAACCGGAATAAGCAGCCTCCGCTTTTTCATGACCTTGGCTGTTTTCAAGAGCATTTCTTTGAACGTCATCTGCTCAGAGCCTATGTCGACGACAAGATTTCCTTCCGCCTCGACATTCTTAGCCGCAATGAGATACAGGATGACATCATGAATGCTTACCGGCTGGGTGATCGTCCTTACCCAGCGGGGAGTGGTCATTACGGGAATTCTTTGGACCAAGTGTCGGATGATCTCAAAGCTGGCGCTTCCGGTGCCGATGATGACACCCGCTCGGAACCAAATGGTCTGGATGTGCTCGGGCCGGGAGGTCAATATTTCACCGGTCTCGATCCGGCTCAAAAGATGTTTGCTCGCCGTGGCCGGGTTTCCCAACCCCCCGAGATATATGATTCTTTTGACTTTTTCCTCTATCGAGACTTCCAAAAAATTCCAGGCGCTCAGCCGGTCTAATCTCTCGAAGTCCGCTCCGGCCCTCATAGAATGGATGAGGTAGTAGGCGATATCAACGCCTCGGAGCGTCGGACGGAGTGAGTTCTTGTCAAAAGTGCTCCCTTCGGAGATTTCGACTCCCGCGGGCGCATCCTCCTGAAATTTCCTTCTGTCTCTGATAAAAAGTCGCAAGCGGACAGCGGGATCATTCTCCAGTTCCTGGCGCAGTTTTCCGCCGATATAGCCCGTCGCTCCCGTCAGAAGGATATTCATGGTTATTAGTATTTCGATAAGAATAGTATAAATTTATGAGGCTTAAAGCAAGAAAATTTATTTTCAGCCGGGGCTAGAGCAAAGGAAGAGAGCTGACGGCCTGTTTGATGATGGCCAGGATGTTTCCCGGAAAAATGCCCAACTGGAGCACGCCGTAGAGGCAGAGGAAAAGCACTAAAAATAGGGCCGGGTTTTCGACATCGATATCAACTTCCCGCGAAGGCTCTCGCATGTACATATAGACAATAATCCTCAAATAATAAAAAACTGAGACGAGGCTGGCGAGAACACCGATAATGACCAAAGGCACAAGGTTTTCTCTTACGGCTGCGCTGAAAACATAGAACTTGGCCAGGAAGCCTGCAGTAGGGGGAAATCCCGCCAGAGAGAGGAGGAAGACGGCAAAAGTCGCTCCGATCCACGGATATTTGAACCCGATCCCCGCAAAATCCTCGAGGTCGAGGTATTCTGTGCCTTTTTTGCTCAACCCGATAACGGCGGCAAAGGCTCCGATGTTCATGAAAAGATAAGCCGTGAGATAGAAGACCAGGCTCGAATTATCCCTGGCCAGGATGGCAACCAGAATATATCCGGCATGGGCGATCGAGGAATAAGCGAGAATTCTTTTCACGTTGGTCTGCCGGAGAGCGACAAGGTTCCCAATGACCATCGTCAAGACGCTTATCACCCAGAGCACCCAGAAGATGAGGTTCGCTTCAGAAGAGGCCTGCCAAAAATTGAGGAATATCCTGATGAGGACGGCAAAACCCGCTGCTTTCGGACCTACGGAAAAGAAGGCAGTTACGGGAGTTGGCGCGCCTTCATAAACGTCAGGCGTCCACATATGGAAGGGCACAAGAGCGATCTTGAACCCAAACCCGACGAGCACCAGAGCCACGCCCAAAAGTGACAGAAGTCCGGCGCCGGCGGTCATCCTAAAATGCTCAATGAGGACGGGAATCGCCGTCGACTGGCATGCGCCGTAGAGGAAAGCTAAGCCGAGGACGAGAAAAGCGCTGGCAAAGCTTCCGAGGAGAAAATATTTGAGCGCAGCCTCTCCTGATTTCTCGTCCTTTCGCTTCAGCCCCGCCAGAGCATAGCAGGATACGGAAAGGACTTCCAACCCCAAAAAGATGACGAGGAGGTCTGAGGAAGAGGTCATGATCATCATGCCGGAGAGGGCAAGAAGAAGCAGCGCATAGATCTCGCCGTGGTTGGCGTCCTGGGAAGAGATGTATTTCAGGCACAGCAGGATGATGAAAGCCGTAGCCACGCAAAAGAGAAGCGCAAAGAAAAGAGCCAGGTTATCGAGATAAAGGACCTGCTTAAAATAGGAATAATCCTTATTCCAGGATTGCACGCAAAAGAACCCGCAGGCGAGGAGAAAGACAATCGAAAGAAAACCGAGATAGTTCTTGTTCTCTTTCCTGATAAAAACTTCAAGGAGGAGAACAAGAAGAGCGCCCGCCACGATGATGAGGAGAGGG
>CAZKEW010000296.1:0-2347 GCA_964551885.1 uncultured Eubacteriales bacterium | reverse complement strand
TGGTAAAATAGAGGCACACCGAGATGGCCAAGCCTCTTAAGAGTCACTTTTTTTCAGACTTTCTCAAGCCCTCCCAGATCGTCTTTGATCTTCAGGCCAAAGAAAAAGTCCAGGCTATCGGAGGGCTCCTCGATGTTCTGCTCAAGCAAAAGCTCATCAAAAACAAAAAGCTCATCCTCACCAGGCTTATCGACCGAGAAAGGTTAGAGTCCACAGCCATCGGCGATCATGTTGCCTTGCCTCATGCCCGCGTGGACACGGGGGGAGACATTGCTGTCGTTGTCGGCCGGTCGGAGAAGGGGATTGACTTTGATTCCATCGATAAAAGGAAGGTCCACCTTATAATTCTTGTGGTCTGGAACCCCTCTATCCCCGGCCTTTTCAACCACCTCTTTGCCGGACTGGCCCGTTTCCTGAGGAAGCCTGATTTCCGCAAAAGGATATTTGAAGCGAAGAATAAAACCGAGCTCTATAAAATCCTTTCGGAGATCGAACTGGCTCTGCCGCATTATGAAGAAAGAATCATCAGCCGGGCCAGCCTCCTTAACAAGCTCCAAGAGATTGAACTGCGCAAAAAGAGGGCTCCCAAGGAGAATCTCAAGGAGCTCCATAAGCAGGCCGACTTGATCCGGGACGAGCTGGACGAAGCCTTGCTCACCCGTTTTGATAAGCTCATGCAGAGATACGGTTTTGCCGTGGCTGAACTCGAGGGCGGAGTCTGTCAGGGCTGCAACATCAACGTGGCCACGCAGATGAGCTCGGCCATTGAGGGAAGCAACGACATCTACATCTGCGAAAACTGCGGCAAATTTCTTGTCGCTTCCCGCAAGAAAAAGAAATAACTACCTCACCGCCTCTTTAACCAGGTTGACGGGTTCCAACAGCCTGTAGACTGGGTAAACCTGAAGTTCGCGCCCCCATTGCGGAACGATGTAGCGGTCGAAATAATTCCAGACAAGGAGGCTGTCATCGCTCTTTCCAAATGCTTTAATTTAGTATCACGAATTAGAAAGCTGTTTATCTCATCCTGATTCGGCCATAGGGGATAATGGGGGGGGAATTAATAAAAAACTATGTAAAGGGCCTGAATTTCAATATCGACGGCAGGTATGAGCGCATCCGGGATCAATTGGCCCTGCCGAAAGGCGACCTCAGCCTGGAAGAAATCCTTTTGCGGCAGAAAGAGCTGGCCACGAACTATAACTTGTCTCTCTCCGTAAGCCTGAGCTACACCTTCGGCTCGATCTACAGCAACGTCGTCAACCCTCGGTTCGGAACCTGGGGCGGAGGGAACGGTTATCACAGAAAAGGATGCGGGCATTAATCAATGACCGAGAGAAGCGCTCCCCGCATCCCCTCTCTGGCCTTTCTTTTTGATAATGCTTTTCTTTATAATAGTGAGCAAAAGCAGATGAGAATCCTGATCGTCGAGGATGACAAAAAAGTCGGCGCCTTTTTGCAGAAAGTGTTGAAGGAAGAGCAATACGCCGTCGCTGTCTGCCGGGACAGCGAGGAAGCCCTGGATCTCGCCATGGTCAATTCCTACGACGTCATCATCCGAGGCAAGATCGAAGTCATCCTGAGAAAAGAGAGAAAAGAGGATGGGTCCGGCCTTCTTAGCATTCGCGATACAGGGATCGGTATTCCGGAAGAAGCGCTCCCCTTTATTTCTGACCGATTCTTTGTGGTGGATAAGTCCCGCAGCAAAGAGAGCGCCGGGTCAGGGCTGGGGCTTTCGATTGTCAAAGAGGTGGCTGATATTCACAGAGCGGTCATAGATGTCCAAAGCCAGGTTAACCAGAGGACGACCTTTCGGATAAAGTTCCCTCTGGCAGAATAACTTTTAGGAAAATGGGTATGAAACACAAATCCTTGTTTGAGTATACGGTTATTTCACTGGGTTTTTTATCCCTCCTGTCGGTCCTTGCTTTTAGCCAGTCCCCGACGTCTCAAGCAAGTCAGAATCTCGATGATAAAGTCACGAATTTCCTGGAGAAGCATCGGGGAGAATGGCGAGATATGAATATTTCTGAGGCGGATGGGAAGATCCTCTATGACCTGATCATTAAACATAATTATAAAAAGGCGCTGGAGATCGGAACATCCACAGGGCATTCGAGTATCTGGATTGCCTGGGCTCTCAGCAAAACCGGAGGCAAGCTTATAACTATCGAAATCGATGAATCGCGGCATAATCAGGCGGTTGAAAATTTTAAGGAGGCCGGACTTATTGATTATATCGATGCCCGGCTGGACGATGCCCATGACCTCGTCCCAAAACTGAAGGGGCCTTTTGATTTTGTCTTCTGTGATGCAGACAAGGAGTGGTACAAAAATTACCTGATCG
>CAZKEW010000295.1:0-2350 GCA_964551885.1 uncultured Eubacteriales bacterium | reverse complement strand
CGCTCCGTCAGCATCCATCAGATAGATGTCTTCAAGATGGCTGGTGTAATTTTTATCATCATAGCCCGTGTAGACAATCCATTTGCCGTCGGACGAGACGCGTGGTCTGCGGTCGGGCCCCTTTCTGTCGGTGAGCGCCTTTATTTCGAGCGTCTTGAGGTCGACAGAATAAATTTCTGAATCCCCATTCTGGTATTCGGGGTCGGGTTTACGGATCGCTGTAAAATAGATTTTTTGGCCGTCGGCCGACCATTCGGGGTCAGTGTGGGAATAATCTCCCGATGTCACTTGCCTAGGAGTGCCTCCGATCTCGGCGTTAATGACAAAAATGTGGGAGTTCCCTTTGGGAAGAGGGCCGCGGCCGTCGCTCCTCCAAGAAAGGCGGTCAATGATGATGGCTGGCTCAGCCCATTTGGCTCCCTTAGGTTTTCGGGGGAGCTTGATGCTTAAGATGGGATTTTCGTCGGTGATAAACATTGTAAAGGCCAAGCTCTTGCCGTCTGGGGACCAGACCAGGCTCGCAGGCTGGCTCTCGAGATGAGTTAGCTGGGCGACTTCTCTGGTGTCGAGCCACATGACATGGACCTGGGAAGTCCCGTCCCGGTCGGAAATAAAAGCAATTTTCTTTCCATCCGGAGACCAGACCGGTGAGGAATCCCGCCAGTTTCCGGAAGTGAGTTCGCGGACTCTTTTTCCTTCGACATCCGTTATCCAGAGGTTGCTGTTGGAACGGTCATTGATCTTGTCGGTCCAGGTGCGGGAAAAGAGGATATTCTTTCCGTCAGGAGAAATATCGGGGTTTCCGACGGACTCCATCTCCATGAATGTCTCTGTGTTCAGAAGCTTAGCGCTTTTTTGCTCTTCGGATCTTACCGTCGAGACCAGGACCAGCAATAGTCCGATAACAAAAAAGGCTGAAGTGATTTTCTTCATTTTTCCTCCTCTTTATTTGACCAAAAGCTCTTCAAGCGCGGCCAAAAATCTCTTCGTTTCCTCAAGGCTGTTGTAATGGGCAAAGCTGGCCCTGCAGACGCTCGCCCGCCGCAGGTGTCTATAGAAGACGGCCGAATAATGATTGCCGTCGGCGATCTGGATGGAATGATGGTCCCAAAGATATTTTTTCGTTTCTTGAGCGGTTTGGCCGGAGACTTCGAAGGCAAAAGTCGGGTCGCGCCGCAGATAATCTTTGGGGTCGGTAATGCCATAACAGAGAAATTTGGTCCTGTCGAACCGCTCAAATACGTCCAAAATTTGCCTGGATATCTCGGCCTCATAGGAAGCGATGGCCTTCATGATCTCTTTAAACCTGGACGGCCTGTCTGTTCCTTTTCCTCTTGGTCTCTCGTTCAGTTCATCGGCTAACCAGAGAAGATATTGGAGGGCGGCTTCGAGAGAAGCCAGCGCTGCGTTGCTCAAAGTGCCCTGCTCAAATTTATACGGAGCTTTGTTTTTGTTTGTCTCCACGCGGTAGGGTTCGAGCTTTTCTAAAAGCTCCTTCTTTCCCCAGAGTACTCCGAGCATGGGCCCGAAAATTTTATAGCCGGAGAAAGCCAGGAAGTCACAACCCATTTTTTGGACGTCTATGGGTCCGTGGAGGGCGTGATGGACAGCATCCACACAGACCAGACAGGAAGGTGACTTCTGCTTGATTAAGGGAATGAGCTCCTCAAGCGGCACGACAGTCCCCAGGCCGTTGGAGGCCATGGTGACGGCAACGAGTGCTGTTTTTTTATTAACGAGTGACAGAAGATGGTCGAGGTCGAGTTGGCCATGCGCTGTTATCCCGGCGCGCCTGACCTCGCACCCGCATAGTTTTCCGCCAACTGTTTCCCAGGGAGATATATTGGCCAAGTGGTCAAGGTCGGTGACGAGGAGATTGTTTTCCGGGCTGATAAAGCCGCGCAGGGCAAAAGCGAGATTAAAAAGAGCATGTGTGGTAGAGAAATGGAAGCTGATTTCCGAGGGACTTTGAGCATTTAAAAAATCAGCGGAGAGCGTTCTGACTCTGCGCTGGAATTCTTTTGTGGCGATCTCAGCGGGGTAGATTTCCCCCGGCAGAGAATTTGACCAGATGGCCGTATCGGCCATAGTTTTTGCGGCTGTGTCGACGACCAAAGTCCCTGCGGCGCAGTTCAGATGAATCCGCTTATTGCCAAGGATATCTCTTTCAACCTGAGGGAAGCGCTGGCGGATGCTCTCGTGGATATCCAGGAAACGGCCAGAAAGCTGATCGTCAGACATGAAGAAAATCATATAGCACAGCGCTCGAGGGATGTCAAAAATCAATCAGGCAGGGATAGCATTTCTATTTCCGTGATTGTTCTTTTAGCTTGGTCAAGGGATTCGCTCC
>CAZKEW010000294.1:0-2380 GCA_964551885.1 uncultured Eubacteriales bacterium | reverse complement strand
CTGCAGCCGCCGCTTCTACAAAGACTTCAAGCCGGCCGAAGAGGTGGCGGACAAGGCAGCCCGCAAAGCCTACGATATGCTCGACTCGAAGCCGGTCAAGACTCAGAAAGCCGCCATCATCTTTGATCCGGTTGTCGCCTATGCGCTGCTCGGCGGAATTTTAGGCGCAAGCAACGGCGAACGAGTCCTTCAGGGCGCGAGCTTCCTGGGCAATAAGCTCAACCAGAAAATCGGATCTGAGCTTCTGACGTTGATTGATGACGGAACGCGGGAAAAGGGTATGGCCAGCAAACCCTTTGACGGCGAGGGAGTTCCTACTCAGAAAAGAATCATCATCGATAAGGGCGTTCTCAAGGGCTTCATGTACAACACCATCGTGGCCAAAAGGGCCGGAGTCCAGAGCACGGGAAACGCGTCGCGAGGCGGGTTCACCAGCCTACCGGGGATCGGGCCGCACAACTTTTATATAGCTGCCGGCGAAGCCAACCCGGAAGACATCATTAAGGCGACAAAGGTCGGGCTGCTGGTCAAGGAAGTGACGGGGTATGGCATCAATCCGGTCAACGGCAATTTCAGCGGCGGCGCGGCCGGGTTCTGGGTCGAGGATGGAAAGATCGCCTTTCCGGTTAAGGGGTTGACTATCGCCGGGACGGCGGCAGAGATGCTCAATGGTATCGATATGGTCGGAAATGACCTCGACCTGAACAGGGCTGTGACGGCGCCGACGTTCCGCATCGCGCTGCTCCAGATAGGTGGGGAATAAATAGCGTCAAGCTTAATTTCAGGATTGCTGTCCGTCAGAAGATCTTAATAATAAAATCGCAGCCGAGTTTGATGATAAAAAAGAGAGTCACGAAAAAAATTGAAAAAAACATGGTGCGGACCTGGATTGAAGCAGATAAAAGGGCTCTCGAGCACAATTATCGTCTTTTCCGGAAGCTGCTCCCTCCAAAATGCCGGCTGATGGCCGTCGCCAAATCCAATGCTTATGGCCATGGACTCTATGATTATGCTCCGGTGATGGAACAGATGGGCGTCGATTGGCTGGGCGTTGACTCGATTGTCGAAGCTGTGACGCTGCGCAAGATCGGCATCCGGAAGCCTATCCTGGTTTTTGGCTACACGGTGCCGGCGCGTTTTGAGGAGGCGGCAAAACACGACATCAGCCTGACTGTTTCGTCCTCGGAGTGCCTGCAGTCGCTTCAAAATAACCAGAAGGGTGGCAAGATCAAAGTCCATTTAAAAATCGATACAGGCTTGCACCGGCAGGGTTTTTTCCCGGACGAGGTCCCTCGCGTTATCAGAATCCTGAAGAAAAATCTGGGCCATCTCGATGTCGAAGGGGTCTATACACACTTCGCCAAGGCAAAGGATCCTCAGGATCGGACCTACACACTGGGTCAAATTGAAAAATTCAATAAAGCCCTCGCCGCTTTCCAGGATGCGGGTTTCGCTCCGATCAGGCATGCCTGTGCCACCGCGGGGACGTTCAGTTACCCCGAAGCCCGTTATGACATGGTGAGGATTGGGGTCGGGCTGTTGGGGATCTGGCCCTCCCTTGAAATGAAAGCCGTGTTGGAAAAAACTTATCGATTAATGCCGGCGCTTTCCTGGCGGACCATCATCTCTGAAATCAAACATTTGCCCAGGGGAAGCGGCGTCAGCTATGAATTGACAGAGACGCTGAGGCGGGATTCAAAAGTCGGCGTTTGCCCGATAGGCTACTGGCATGGATTTCCAAGGAGCCTTTCCAGTGTGGGAGAAGTCCTGATTCATGGCCGCAGGGCCAAAGTGCTGGGTCTGGTCACTATGGATATGATTGTCGTTGACCTCACAGATATCCCGAGGGTGTCGGTCGGCGATGAGGTCACGCTTATCGGCCGAGACAACAAAGATGAGATCTCGGCCTATGAAATGGCTCAAAAAGCAGGTGTTTCTTATTATGAGCTTTTGACCCGCTTAAACCCGCTTATCCAAAAATATTATCTGGGTTAAAGATTTGGCGAAATTTCATGGAAGAAATAAGAAACAGGGACGTCTAAACCAATAGGAAAGTAATTGAAGTTGAAGTCTATCTTTCATCACTTTAAATCTTTCAGGAGGTGAAGATGAATTCTGCCAAGAAGTTTTTAAGTTATCGGCGACTCGCCTTTCTGAGTCTGGCCGCATTCATCATGGCCGCTCTGTCTTATCTACCTGTTGCCGCTCAGGATTTCTCCAGGTATCACAATTACGCGGAATTGACGAGTCTTCTTCAAGGAATGGTCAAGGCGCACAAAGACATTGCCAAACTGCAATCCATCGGGAAAACCCGTGAGGGCAGAGATATCTGGCTGGTCGAAATCGCCAATCCTGCGGGCATCCCGGTAAATGAGCGTCC
>CAZKEW010000293.1:0-2386 GCA_964551885.1 uncultured Eubacteriales bacterium | reverse complement strand
CTGACAGCGATAAGGAGTATAAACAGGGAGCGCCAAAGATGTTAAGTTGATAAGGCCGCTTCGCCTGCTTGGAAAAATTTGCCATGAACCTCATCAGAACCCAGTTTAATCCCCAATTTGATGATTTCTTCCCACGGCCAACAACGATATCGGGGACGGTTCTCTCCAGAGAACCACCACCCGTTTTTTTTAGATATATTCCAAATAGATATGATATACTTTCGAAAGTCATAGGTCCTCCATGGGCAGCAGGAAAGTTATACGATGAAACTCTCAGGTCTTGACAATACAAAAGTCATGGATCTTAGAAAGGAGAAAAAGAGAATGCGGAATCTCATGAAAACAAGGAACTTCTGTTTGGCAGCGTTATCCTTTTTTCTATTTGCTCAGAGTGCTCTTTCCGCCTCACAAGAAAGATCTTTCGACTACGATATCTTGATCAAAAACGGAAATGTTTTTGACGGATCAGGAAGACCTTCTTTCAAGGCCGATATTGCCATCAAAGGAGATCGGATCGTCAAAATCGGAAAAGCCCTTCCGGGCGCGGCTGCCCGCGTCATCGATGCGCAGGGGCTTTTCGTGACGCCGGGTTTCACCGACCTTCACACGCATGTCGATGACGGCATGTATTTTCCTGAGAATCGGGCCTGCCTCAACTATCTGCGGCAGGGTGTGACGACGGTCGTCCTCGGCCAGTGCGGGTTGAGCGCCTGGCCGATTTTCGAGAAGGCCGAGGATATCATAAAAACCTGGTCCTCTGAAGGCATCGGCCCCAACGCCGCCCTCCTGGTCGGGCATGGCACGGTCCGTCAGATTGTGATGGGCATGGAAAACCGGCCGCCCACACCCGAAGAGCTGGAGAAAATGAAATCCTTCGTCAAAGAAGCCATGGAGCAAGGCGCCTCCGGACTTTCTACGGGCCTTATCTACCGTCCGGGCTCCTTTTCCAAGACCGATGAGATTATCGAATTGGTCAAAGTCGTCGCTCCCTCCGGAGGCATCTATCATTCGCACATCCGGAACGAGGCGAACAAACACCTCGAAGCCGTCAAAGAGGCCATAGAGATTTCGGAAAAAACGGGCGTCCGGGCCCATATCGCCCACTTCAAAGTCATAGGCAGAGCCAACTGGGGCAAAGCCAAGGACGCTTTGGCCCTGGTCGATGAGGCGCGCGCCAGAGGGCTGAGAATTACCGCCGACCAGTATCCCTACCGGTTTACCAACGGCTATCCTTACCGCAGCGTGATTCCGGAGGTCACTTGGTACGGCAGCGAAAGTCCCCCGAGACTAACACCAGAAGATATCGAAAAGATTTTGGACAATCTCCGGGACTCAGAGCTTATCGAGCTCTACAAAAAGGCGACGCCGTATATCCCTATTTCCGAACATCACCAGCAATTCTTGAACGAGCTGCCGCGCAAGAGGCTGATCAGTTTCGTGGCTCAGAGCCTGGCCAATTTTGAAAATGCCCAGGGCCCGGAAAATTTGCGTGAGAGAGCTCTTTTCTGGAAGCGACTGAGCAACCCTGAAGAAGGCAAAGAAATCCGTCAGCAGCTCAAAAAATATTATGAGGAGTTGATCAGCCCCGAACAGATCATCGTCGGCATCTGTGTCGAGAAGAATTTAGAAGGGAAATCGCTGAAAGAAGTGGCCACCCTCAAGGGTAAGTCGGTCGAGGACGCGGCGATCGAGCTCGAGCTCATGGGAGCCAAGTGTGTGCCGCTGCAGATGAGTGAAGCCGACATCGAAGACATCATGAAAAAAGATTATGTGGCCACAGGGAGCGATGGCACGGCGCCCTTCTACGGCATCGGGCTGACTCATATCCGCTCCTATTCGACCTTCCTTCACAAAATCAAAAAATATGCTCTGGAAAGGAAGGCTGTTTCGGTAGCGCACGTCATCCGGACTCAGACTTCGCTCCCCGCCGAAATCATGAATTGGAATGACCGGGGCTGGATCAAAGAAGGATTTAAAGCGGATATCGTGATCCTCAACCTCAACCAGATCAGGACTCCGACGTCGATCTCCAACCCGCATCAATACTCGAGCGGCGTCAATTTTCTCCTGATTAATGGGGTAGTGACCATAGACGGAGGCCGGTATACCGGTAAGCTACCGGGCCAGGTTTTGAAGTTGAAGACCTCCTGAGATGGGGGATCAGACCGAGTTATCAGCAATTCTCTTTGCTAGCAAAAGATGACATATTATTGATCTACCTTATCGGAGCTCAAGATGAGGTTTATTAGCCTCGACGCCCCCCTTATAAAGTCCAATAAAAGGGTGTCCCCTTGGGAAACGTCCCCCTTGTCTTGGATTCCCTTAAACGAGTTTCTGGATAGAGCCAAAAAGCCAAGAGTCTCCTAAAATCGGGGACACAATATCC
>CAZKEW010000292.1:0-2431 GCA_964551885.1 uncultured Eubacteriales bacterium | reverse complement strand
ATTCTCCTGTCTTTTGCTTTGATTCCCCCATTTGATGTGTTATAATCTTTTCCTCCGGCCAAAAAAAGGTCTGGCCGGAGATACTCAAGCTCAAGAAATCGCCATCCCAGGACATCAGAGAAGCCGAGCGTAACCGTGATAGAACTCTATCACATCTGGAAACAGTACCAAGAAGGCCAGTGGGCCCTGTTCGATATCAGCCTCCATGTCAAAAGAGGGGACTTTTGGTTTATCACCGGGCCGAGCGGTTCGGGAAAATCAACTCTCCTCAAAATCATTTTTCGGGAGATCCTGCCGACACGCGGCCAAATCGTCATCGACGGCGTCAACATCCTGCGCCTTCCCGACCACAAGATTTATCGGCTGCGAAGGACGATGGGCATCGTCTTCCAAGATTTCCGCCTTCTCTTCCACAAAAAAGTTTTTGACAATGTCGCTCTCGGCCTCCATGTTCTCGGAATCCCGATTAAAGAAATCCGCCGCAGGGTCTTCAACGCTCTGAGGATGGTCAATCTCCATCAGAAAATGTGGGAATATCCCTCCCACCTCTCCTACGGAGAACAACAGCGTGTGGCCATCGCCCGCGCTGTGGTGAACAACCCGCAGATTCTCTTAGCGGATGAGCCGACAGGCAATCTAGACCCCGAGCTCGCTTTTGAGATTATCAGCGTTTTCAAGGAGATCAACAGACAAGGAACGACCGTCATTATCTGCAGTCACGATAAAGAGCTCATCCGCCATTTCGGCGATAAAATTTTATTTTTGTTCAAAGGAAAAATTATCGGAAAGGAAGTCCTGCCATCCTCCAAAAAATAAGATATTTTCTTCGCGATGCCCTGAACAACCTCTGGCAGTACAGGGCGCGGAATATCTTTTCCATCACCATTATTTGTCTTTCGTTCCTCATCGTGGGGGTCTTTTTCTCCCTCTCCAATAACCTCCAATACATGGCCAACCAGCTTTCCGAGAACATGATTGTTGTCTTTTTCCTCGACCCCGATATTTCGGCCAAGCAACTCGGCCTTCTTGAAGAAAGAATAAAAGCGTCTCCCGCGGTCGTCCACTTGAAATATGTCAGCCGCGGTCAGGCGCTGGAGAGATTCGAGAAGAGCTTTCCTGAGCTCAAAGAGATATTGAAGAACTTGAGCTCGAACCCCTTTCCCGCTTCCTTCGAAGCCACCCTCCGCAAGGAAGCCTTCATGTCTGAAGAAATCCTCACCTTCATCCAGCAAATCAAAAGGCTGGCCGGGGTAGAAGATGTCCAATTCAACCGGGATTGGGTCGAGAAAATGCAATCGCTGAGCCGGCTGGCTAAGGCTGTTGGTTTTTTCCTCGGCGGCATCTTGGTTTTGGCCTCATTTTTTATCATCTCCAACGTCATCAGGCTCAACGTCTTCGCCCGCAAAAGCGAGATCGAGATCCTGCGTCTTGTGGGCGCAACCAACACCTTTATCAGACTTCCCTTTCTCCTGGAGGGACTGACACTGGGAATTCTGGGGAGCGCGCTCTCCCTGGCTCTGCTTTTCCTTTTGATCAAGCTCTTCCCTCTTTATTTAGGCCATTCCCTGGGTGCTCTCCAGGAGATGATCAACTTCCGCTATCTCTCCCTTTCCCAGTCTCTGGGACTTATTGGGGGGAGCGCTCTGATGGGACTCTTAGGGAGCTTCAGCTCTCTTTCGCGATTTTTGAAAATCTGAGGGAAGGCCGCATCAAAAAGAAGCCTTTTTCACGGGTGGAACAGCTTCTGGCTCAATCTATGAGCCTCCCGGATAGGCTCGGGAATCCTGAATCTGGCGCAGTCCAGGACGATCTTTCGGGTCAGGCAAAAATTAACCCGGTGACCCGGGGAAACAAAAACAGGCTTAACCCCGGGCCGTGTTCTCAAGCAAAACCCGACTTTCTCTTTGTTTTTATTCTTGAAATGCGTGAACGCCCCTCTCCGGTCCGCAGGCGGGGCAAACGGAAAGAATGGCTTTTTGGCGCATCCAATCGTAGGGACATCCAAGACGACTCCCACATAAGAGGCTAATCCCATCCTCCGCGGGTGGGCGATTCCATTTCCGTCGAGAATTGTCACATCAGGCCGATGCTTGATTTTGCGGAAAGCCTCAAAAAACACAGGCCCCTCCCGGAAACCCAGAAACCCGGGAATGTAGGGCATCGTTATTCTTCGGATAGCTTCAGCGACCTCGACAACTTCAAATTCAGGGAGTTTCAGCAGCACAATGACAGCGCAGATCTTTTGTTCCTTTTGATCATAGCCAAAGTCGGCGCCTGCGACGAAGCTGACGGCGCCGCCCTCCCACTCTAGGATCAGCCGGCCAGCGAGTTTCTCCTGAATCCTTATGGCCCTGGCCAGATTCATTCCAATGGCCCTTCCTTAAGATAATACATTATTGATTATATACCATCCTAAAAATTGACCGAAATT
>CAZKEW010000291.1:0-2453 GCA_964551885.1 uncultured Eubacteriales bacterium | reverse complement strand
CCGTGTTATTGCGAGTCCTGCTCCGGTAGGACGACGAAGCAATCCGACGAAGTCGCCGCGAGACATCAAAGATCTCGTAGCGATCTCATGATTATCGCGTAGCATCCTGAGATTCCTCGCTTCGCTCGGAATGACCCTTCGGGTTAGATCGCCACGGCATCTTCAATGCCTCGCGATGACATCCCTCAATGCCGATGCAGGTCCTTGTGCATAATTTTTCGGGTCTCGTGCAGCCGGTCATCCGCGGGCAGGTCGGTCAGCTTCTGGTTCATCCCCTCATCATTCTCGGCTTGCAGGAGTCTGGCCATATAATCGATGACGCTCGGCGGGAAGACTCCGTCCCTTTCATAAAGTTCCCGCTTCTCGAGGAGGATGCGGCTCGATTCGACACAGCTTCGCGGAAGCGTGGGCAGCTTTTTAAGCAAAGACTGATCTGTAAAGATATTTCCCTGAACATAAAGCTTATCGGCAAGCTCTAAAGGAAGATTTTTCTTGAAGAGCGAATCGTCCTCCCGGAACGCCCAATCCGCAGCCATGACGATGCCGGCCAGAAGGAGATGGACAATGGCGCTGCCATCGGGGCTGCGCAATTCGACGGTCTGCCGGCTCTGGAGGTCCTCAAAAGGAGCTACTTCCTGAGGATTAAGCCTCTTGGCGAGATGGCGGAGGTTGGACCAGCCCAGAGGCACGCGGATCATGGCGCTGCGGTTGAGGTCGCTCCAGCAGATCCGCGTCGGCGCCTCCTGGTTCGGCACTAACCGCAGATAGGCCGAAGAAACCGTGTTTCCGAAAGCGGTGAGGGAATCAGCATAGGCACACAGCCCGCCGATGAGCCTTCGGGCAGGTGTGGACAGCTTCCCGTCGGCATCAAGCATGATATTCTTTCCGTCCTTGAGAAGCTCCATATGGAAGTGGAGGCCGTTCCCGGCAACTCCTTCCTCGATTTTCGGGGTAAAGGTGGCCACACAGCCGTATTTATAAGCGATGTTGCGGATGAGCCAGCGGCCCAAAACAAGGGCATCCGCCATCTCCTCGACAGGCCGCGGCAGGTATTCCACCTCGAGTTGCTCCGCCTGCTTGCCGTGGATTTCGTCCAGGTCGCTCCGCACGCTTTCGACAAACCCGACCTCGCTGTGGGCATATTTCACGGCTCCGGTGATCTGGGTGATATGCCGGACCATCTCATTCAGGACCTGTCCGCTTTTGATGTAGGGCGCAGCGGCATGGTAGCCGTGCTGCTTTTGAGCCGGATAGAGATTGAGGTTTCGATCGCTGAGAAGGAAAAATTCGAGCTCGCCCAGTGTCTGCAAATCTAACCCTGAATTCTGGCGAAAAACTTGGCAGGCGTGACTGAGAATGCTGTCGAGGGCAAAAGGCGCGAGGTCTCCATCCTTGGTCAAATAACGGCAAATAAAGTCGAGGCTTCCTTCATCAAACGGATTCAGGAAAGCAGTCTTGTAGACGGGAACGACGCAAAGGTCTGAGAGGGCGGCATCGACCATGCCTTTAAAGAGCGAAGAGCCGTCTACCCGTTCGCCTTCAGCAAGGATGGTCTCCGCCTGAGAGGCATTCGCCACAGGCAATTTCAGCTCCTTGAGCTTGCCATCGAGGGCGGTATAGTGGAAGGTGATACGTTCGATGTGTTTTTGGTCGATGACTTTTAAAAAGTCAGCCCTGGTGAAATCCTTAGGCGATTTATTCAGGATCACAGAAAGAGGACTGGCCAGAGCGTAGGTGAAGGCGTCATTAGACATCCGTTTCTCTCCTTTAGGCTAGAGATATATTTATGGAAAAAAATATTTTACGGGATAAGACAAGACAATGCAATTATAATGTTCTGCCATAACATCGTTGAATATGCCGGCGACATCCTTATAAAGAGGTCAGATCCTCTCATCGGCCAAAAAATCATCAATGCCTGTATCCTTCGAAGTCCTGAATTTCCAAGCCTGCTTAAGAATGCTTTTCCTCCAGAATACAGCAGCCTCATCGGCCAGGCTGAAAAAGCATTTCGGAACCAGACGGCTCTTTACGGCGCCATACTCCTGATGCCTGAAGAAACAGCCATTAATATTCTTTCAGACCAATTGGCCGGGCTCGCTATCGATTATCTCGAATTCTTATTTAGTGCTCCAGAAGGCTCATTTGATTATCTCAAATCTCAGCTCGTCAATTTTGCCCAAGCCGCTATGGGTATCGCCATAGACCTCTGCATCGCCTATCATTACATGGACGAAGTGCAGCTGACCATCGGATATGTTGAAACTCAATTAGCAGCCCATCACGTCTTTTATCTCTTCTGGTAGGTAAGCGCAGCCGATATTGTTGAAAAAAATTAATAGGACAGCTTAAAATTACTGATTGAAAAAACAGAATGAGGGGATCCGGTTAGAGGATTTTAATACAAACGCATTAAGTAAAGTGTCATGCGAGGAACGAGGTGACGAAGCAAT
>CAZKEW010000290.1:0-2467 GCA_964551885.1 uncultured Eubacteriales bacterium | reverse complement strand
ATCCCCGTCTCTGGGTCCTGGGTGGATAGGATGCCGTTGAACAGCGCCCGCTCGTGACCCGCTGCATGCGCGGCTCGATATCAAAGAAGTGGAGATTCTCGGCCAACACGTTCTCGTTCATCTCCTGAAGCGGCGTGATATCGGTCACAAACAGCCCGCGGCCATAGGTTGCGACCACCAAATCATTCTCTCGCGGGTGGATGAGTAGGTCCTTGACCGCGGCATTGGGCATATTGTTCTTCATCCTAACCCACCTTCCTCCACCGTCGATGGAAACAAAAACGCCTACGTCAGAGCCCAGGAAAAGAAGGTTGGGATTTTTTTTATCCTCAAAGATGACATTGACGGGAAAATCGGGAAGACCCGACGTGATTGCCGTCCAAGTGGCGCCGAAATCCACAGTCTTGTAAACGAACGGGCGGAAGTCATCATTGCGGAAGCCGGTCTTTGTCACATAGGCTGTGCCTTCCTGGGCCGCGGAGGCAAAGACCCGGCTCACCCAGAGGTCCACAGGAGCTCCCGTCTTGGCGATGTTTGCCGTGAGGTCGGTCCAGTTCGCTCCGCCATCGCGCGTCAGCCAGACTTTGCCGTCGTCCGTCCCCACCCATATCACGCCTGCTGTGACCGGCGATTCGGAAATCGTGGTGATAGTACAATAGGTGATGTTACCGCGCCCCGCTGTTTTCACCGGGTCGTTTGTGGTCAAGTCAGGGCTGATCTCCTGCCAATTATCCCCGCGGTTGAGCGAGCGGAGCAGAACCTGGGCGCCGGTGTAAATAATTTTGCTGTTGTGCGGCGAGATATGGAGCGGCGGGGTCCAGTTGAACCTGTAGGGAGGCTTTCCCTTCCCGCGCGCGGGTTCAATATTCGTGCGGGTACCCAGGTTTTGATCCACGCGGCCGTGGCCTCCAAACTGGTAGGTGTTATAGACCCAGCGGCTGTCTTCGGGGTCGATGACGTTATACATGCCATCCTGTATGCCGACTGTCACCCAATCTTCCAGGCTCACATCGCCCGACCAGCCGTTGCTCGGGCCTTTCCAGGAGTCATGGTCCTGAAGGCCGCCGTAAATGTTGTAAGGGTCTTCCATGTCCACTCCGACGGCATAAAATTCGCCCAAGGGAATATTGTAAAGATGGTCGCAGGTTTTGCCGCCGTCATAAGAGACATGAACTCCGCCGTCGCTTCCAAAAAGCATCCGGTCCGAGTTCTCCGGGTCGATCCAGAATGTCCGGACATCACCGAAAGCCGTGGCAAAAAGACTCGGCGGCCAGCCGAGGTTTTTCCATGTCTTCCCGGCGTCATAGGAATAGGCGAGAGCAATTCCGGGGACGTAAACCTTATTGTCATCATTGGGATCAACCCTGATCTGGTTAAAGGAATAGGCGGCTTTCCCGCTGACGTCATCCTTCGCCGAATTCATTTTTTTCCATGTCTTCCCGGCATCATCCGAGCGATAGACTTCACCGGCGATAATCCTCTCCTGGGGTTCAAGGCCGCGCTTTCGGTCCTGGGCAGCCTCCTCCTCTGTCGGCAGCCGCTTGTTGGCATTCTCGACAACGGCATAGATCACATCAGGATTTTTGCGGTAGATATCGATGCCGATGCGGCCAATCTTGCCGAAGGGAAGTCCGCCTGACAGCCTCTCCCATGTTTTTCCAGCGTCAACGCTTTTGTAGATGGCGCTCTCCGGACCTCCCTCCTCAAAATGCCAGGGATATCTATACTTTTCGTAAGTCGCTGCGTAAAGAATATCGGGATTTTTCCGGTTCATGGCCAGGTCGATGACACCGACTTTCTCGTTGACGTAGAGGACCTTCTCCCATGTCTCGCCGCCGTCCGATGTCTTAAAAACGCCTCGCTCTTCGTTGAAGCTGAAGAGGTGGCCCATAGCGGCAAGATAAACGATATCCGGGTTTTGGGGGTGAATCACAATCCGGGCGATGTGGTGGGAATCACGAAGCCCCATGTTCTGCCAGGTCTTCCCGCCGTCGGCAGATTTGTACACGCCGTCGCCGCGGTGGGAGCTCCGGGCATTGTAGGCCTCACCCGTTCCCACCCAAATGATGTCCGGGTTTGAAGGAGCCACGGCAACGGCGCCGATAGAAAGATACTCTTGCGCATCAAAGATCGGCTCAAACGTTGTGCCGTTATTCGTCGTCTTCCACACACCTCCGTTCCTCGTGCCCACATAGAAAGTGTAGAGGTGAGCTTTCGATGGAGGTTCAGGAACCGCGAAATCCGTCACCCACGACCCGCAGCGGTAGGGACCGAGGTTGCGGAATGTGAAATTCTTGAGCAGGTTTTCGTTGAAGAGTTCGCTCTTCTCAGCTTTGGCCGTGAGGGCCAGAAAAGAAAAAACAAGAACTATACTAAGAAGCATCCCGAAGATTTTTGTTTTTTTTCTCATCCCAAGCCTCCTTTCTTGGCCGCAAGGATTTTGTGGGCCTTAGTGGAGATTGCAGAA
>CAZKEW010000289.1:2291-2510 GCA_964551885.1 uncultured Eubacteriales bacterium | reverse complement strand
AAACGGTATTTTCCTTCCTTTTTTAGCCGCTCAAAGGCGTTGAGCAGTCTTTCATCCACAAGGTCATTTTCGTGTTCGGCGCCGTGGATGGAGAGGACATCAATGCAATCTGTCTCGAGCCTCCGCAGACTTCCCTCAACGGACTGGATGATCGACTCTTCACTCCAGTTTCCCCGGAGATGGAATTTGGTGGCCACAAAGACTTTGTCCCTTCCGATT
>CAZKEW010000289.1:0-2281 GCA_964551885.1 uncultured Eubacteriales bacterium | reverse complement strand
AAAGAGGCGGCCGATTTGACGTTCGGAGTTGCCGTTGTTATATGTGCAGGAGGTATCGATGTAATTTACGCCGCGTTCGATGATCTGCAAGAAGAGCGACCAATCGGGCAGAGGGCTTCCGCCGAGAGCGATTTCAGAAATAAAAAGGTTTGTCCTTCCGAGACGACGATAAGACATCTCGCCCTTTTTTTGCCGTGATTCGTTTTCCTGCCCTGTTAAAAGAAATCGAGGCATAGCAGATAAGGCGGAGAGAGCCCCGAAAGTTAGGCTTTTTATGAACTCCCGTCTCATTTTCGTTCCTTCTTCCCAGACAATCGGCCGGCAACGAACCCGAGCTTCTCAAGCATATCCTGAATCTGCTTTCTCTGCTTCTCCTCTAAAGGCCGCAAGGGCAGGCGGGGAGACCCTCCGAAGTAGCCCAAAAGGTCAAGAGCGTATTTGACCGCCGGGACGCCCATCGTTTGGGTAAGGGCCTTGTTGAGAGGAGCGAGATCAAGCTGCAGCTTTTTTGCCTTTTCCAAATTTCCCTGGCGGAAAAGGGAGTAAAGCCTGACGCAAAGCTCAGGGACCGCAGCGGCCATGGCCAAGATGCCGCCGCGCGCGCCCAGCAGGAGTCCCGGCCAAAGGATACTCCCTGCTCCAAGAAAAAAACCGAACCCCGGTCTAATCCAGGGGAGCGCTTCGACGAGATTGGCTAAGTTGCCTGAACTGTCCTTGATGCCGGCAATATTGGGATGGCGGGAGAGATCAATGACGAGAGGCGGGTCCACAGAAATGCCAGTATTCTGGGGGATGTTGTAGATCAAGACGGGCACCCTGGATTTTTCGGCGATGCGGAGGTAATGATCTTTGATGACATCTTGGCTCATTCGGGATTTATAGTAATAGGGAGGCTTGATCAGGGCGGCATCCGCGCCGAGTTCGGCCATGCGGTTGGTGAACTCGATCGTCCATCGCGTAGACTCCCGCGATGTGCCGACGATTATTGCTTTGCCGGACGAGGCTGAGGCCTTGGCTTCCGTCACAAGCTTTTCCGATTCTTCGTCGCTGAGAAAAACAGCTTCCCCAGTCGAGCCGAGAATGACGTATCCGGCGAGGTCTGTGCGGTTGTATCTCTTGATATTTTCCCTGAATTTTTCGAGGCTGACGTTCTCTCTCACAAACGGCGTGGTCAGAGCGGCAAAAATGCCTCGGAAATTTGCTTTCATCTCTTTCTCCTCGGGGTTCTCGGGATTACTTCTCAATTTCTCTCAGCTCCTTTTCGCTCAACCCGAAGTAATGCCCGATCTCATGGAGCAAAACGTCCTTCACCTTTTCTTTGATCTCTTCCTCTGTGAAGCATAAATTTTCTATCGGCCTCTGGTAAAGGACAATCACATCGGGCGAAATGTTGCCGTAATACGGGCCGCGGTGTTTGAAAGGGACGCCGTGATAGAGTCCGAGGAGCGAACTGGAGGAAGGAGTGCCTGTTCGGGTTCGCGTCTCTTTGGATGGATTCTCTTCGACTATAACAGCTATGTTTTGAAGATATTTTTTGAATTTCCGGGGCAGGCCGGCGAGGGCTTCTTCCACCAATTTCTCGAATTTTTCTTTCTCCATAAGGCGTGGCTTTCAAACCTCCCGGCTCATTTCTCTATCCCCAGGCGAGCCCTAACACCCTTCGTATAATAGTGCTTTTTCTCTTTCATCTCGGTGACCAATTCAGCTCTTTTGGTGAGCGAGGGAGGCGCATACCTGCCGGTCAAGACGACTTCCACGTCCTCGGGTCTTTGGTCGAGAAAATCATGGACCTCTTTCTCGGTGAGAAGATGGAAATGCAGAGCGACGTTGATTTCATCCAGGACGATGATCCTGTATTTCCGGGACAGCATCGCTTTGAGGCACTTTTGAAGACCATTTTTGGCCCTTTCGATGTCCTCGTCATCCGGGCTTTCGGTCACGTGAATGAAACCTTTTCGGCCGAATTGTTCAATGATGATGAGAGGGGCCAGCTTGCGGACCGACACAAGCTCACCATATCTTTGTCCTTTGAGGAATTGCCCGATATAGGCCCTCTGGCCATAGCCGGCGGCGCGGAGCGCCAGCCCCAGAGCGGCTGTGGTCTTGCCCTTTCCGTTTCCGGTGTAAACCTGAATGTAACCCTTAAATTTTTCGGCCATCGAGTTTCATCCTTATCTTCTCTTTCCAGCTACTATTTTAATGAACCCAGCCGTCGAGTCAACAAAAAGGTCATCGCGAGCCTCCAAAGGAGGCGTGGCGATCTCATCCGAGAGGGTCATTC
>CAZKEW010000288.1:0-2513 GCA_964551885.1 uncultured Eubacteriales bacterium | reverse complement strand
TATTCCCGCCATTTATTTTTCTCCTTATTATAGAAACAGCCAGCCACATGTTCAATTTGTTTTTAAGCTTGTCCTTTCGGGTTTGTTCGTGTATCCTAAGAGCTTCAAGAGAAAAATGAGCGAAAAAAACAAGAGAAGAGCAGCTCTTTTTGGCCTTCTTTTCTTGATTATGGCCTCCGGAGTTGCAGGGGCGGCGAAAAAAAACATCTCCATCTCTCTGAGCAAAAAGGAGATCCGGGACATGGACTCATCCGGGCTCATCCTAGTGTTTTATTTGAAAGTCGCCAACTCCTCCTCCTCGCCCTATTATCTCTCTCAATATGATTACCGCGTTGTTATCCAAGAGACAGATTATTTCTCTTTGAAAACGTCTTTAGAGCAGCCCATTCGCATCGAAAAGAATGAAGAGACCCTCATTTCCCTTCCCGTCAAAATTACGTATGCCCTTCTTTTTGAGGCTGTCAAGGGAATCGAACAGAGTCCAAAGGTCACCTGCTATGTCACAGGCCTCATGACTTTCTCCGATGGAAAAAGAAGGGAAGAGAAAACGCCGTTTGCTTTTGCCGGAGAATTTCCCGTCTTCAAAGGTCTGGAAATAGAAATCCATCCGCTCGAGGTAAAGGACCTAACTGTGGGAGGCGTTGAATTCGCCTTCGCTTTCTCCTGCAAAAATAAGAATGGGTTTGAGGTCGTTCTCGGGAATACGGATTACAAGCTCGAACTCGGAGGCCGAGCCATTTCCGAAGGCATGATCCGCGGCGAAAACAGGATCGGGGCTCAGGGCGAAAAAGCCTTCTTTTTGCCTCTCATCCTTGATTTTTTTGAAGTGGGTAAGGAGATGTTTGCCGTTTTCGACCAGCCTTATGCCGAGTGCCAATTCAGCGGAGAAGCGCCGGCGACCTCTGTCTGGGGGGAGTTTAAGCTGACCTTTTCCAAAAAGGAAAAAATTCAAATAGTGGGGACGGTTCTCAGGGAGAACCGTCCCCTTCTTTCCTTTTTTCTTTGCCGATGATATCGGTCATCATCCCGACTTACAACCGGGCCGCCCTTTTAGGGGAAGCCATCACATCAGTGCTTGAACAGGATTTCTTTTGCCGCGTCGGCCCGGAACATTCTTTTGAGCTTTTGATCATCGATGATGGTTCGGACGATAATACCCGGAAAGTTGTGGAGTCCTTCGGCACCAAAACGGCTTATCATTACCAGCCTCACAAAGGTGTGAGCGCAGCCCGTAACCTGGGCTTAAAGCTCTCCCACGGCGACTTTATCGCCTTCTTGGATTCGGACGACCTCTGGAAGAGAGAAAAAATCGGGACTCAAATGAGCTTCTTCAAGGCCTTTCCCGAAGCCAAGGTCTGCTATACCGAAGAGATCTGGATCCGGCGAGGAGTGCGTCTCAACCAGATGAAAAAACACCAAAAATTTTCGGGCTGGATTTTTGACAAAGTCCTGCCGCTCTGCCTTTTGAGCCTGTCGTCCTGTCTTTTCCGCAGGGGAGTCTTCGAGGACATCGGCATCTTTGATGAATCCCTCCCTGTTTGCGAGGATTATGATTTGGGGATTCGGTTGGCTCAAAAATATCCGGTTTATTTGATCTCCGCCCCTTTGATCATCAAGCGAGGCGGGAATCCTGACCAGTTATCCCGTAGTTTCTGGGGTATGGACAGGTTTCGGGTTCAAGCTTTGGAGAAAGCGCTTGGCCAAGAATTGACTCCCCGGCAGGAAAAATTGGTCAAAGAAGAGCTGGTTAAAAAGTGCCGAATCCTTGCTCAAGGATTTGCCAAAAGGCATCTCTGGGAGGAAGCTCGGAAATATCAGGAGATGATCCGCAAATACAGTCTGTCTTAAGTAATGGGGACGGTTCTCCCGGAGAACCGTCCCCTTCGCAAGCTGAGCAGCGGTTAAAACTGATAATTGATCCCTAAGGAAATCTGGAACCCGCTGAGGTCGAATTTTCCGAACCCTTCAAAGGCCTCGCCAAAATTTCCTTTGCCGTAGTTATATTTGAATTCCGCCTCAAAGGCGACGCGGCTGGCAAAGGGGATAATGAATCCCGCGAAAGCTTGAAACCCAAAGGCAAACTGAGTTTCTTCTCTTGCATCTGTAAACAGGATAGGGTAGATTTGGACCTCTCCATAAACCGAGTCTTCATAGATCCAGTCAAGATTATTAAAATCGACCATGTCGCCCTGCAGTTTGACACTCCAGATGTACATAGAGACTCCCCCTCCGATAAAGGGGATGAAGCCAGACTTCCGGCCAAGAGGAGTCAATTTTAAAGAAGCATGGATAGGTGTGATCGAGACGGTGAACTGCTGACTGATGGGGAACGTCGTATCATAATCTTCTGGCTTGATGTCGGCAGGGAACCCAAAATCGCCTATACCCGTGTAGCCATATCCAATATAATCGCGATAGTCACCAAGTTGTATTTTGCTGTAAGATTCAAACCCGACCACAAGGCTGATCTCTCTGGTCAAGAAGTGTTCATAGGCAAAGCCCAAGGTCGTATT
>CAZKEW010000287.1:0-2528 GCA_964551885.1 uncultured Eubacteriales bacterium | reverse complement strand
TCGCCCGCTCCAGGTCTCTTTTGGCCATTTCGAGAAAGCTTTTGGCCTCTTCAAGATTGGCCCTGGCAACTTGGAGGTCCGCTTCGGCCTGGATGACCTGTTGTTGATATTCTTCATCCTCAAGCACAGCCACCAGTTGATCGCGTCTCACCGGGTCACCGATATCGATCAAAAGCTGGTTCAATCTCCCGGAAATTTTGGGGGCAATGGTGAACTGGGATTTGGGAATCAAAGTTCCAGAAAATTGACCCACATCTTTTATGGAACTTCTTTGAATCGGCGCAATTTCGACGGCCACAGAAATCCCTCTCTGGCTCATTCCTGAGTTTTTGTCGGCCACAAAAGCCTTTTTGTAGACTATCCAGCCGAAGAAGCCGAGAACGAGGATGACTATGGCTGTTATTATCGGAGTTTTTCTTTTAACTATCTTGTTCTTTAATTCTGTTTTCATCATTTTGCCTTATAATAAATACGCCTTTCTTTATGACCGACCTGGCTGTTGCCTTTTTCAGTCACTCGCTTCCAATTTGCCCTTCCTTTTCTTTAATACCACGGATGTTTTGCTCTTCCCGGCCTATTCCTTGAACCCGGTTGAGATGGGCTAAAGATATATTATAATCCACAATAGCCTTGAGTTCCATGATCTGAGCACTGGCCAGGTCCCTTTGATATTGAAGAATGAAGTAATTCGTGCTCAACCCGACCTTGAATTTTTCTTCTTCGGCTTCCAGCTTTTTCTGAGCCAGTTCCCGTGCTGCCCTGTAGGCCTCGACCCGCTGATAGTTGGTCTGAACGGCCCGGACAGCGGTTTTTATTTCTAAAAATATCTGCTGCTCCTGGTTCTTTATCCTCAGGTTGGCCTGCTCGACATTGAGCTTTGCCTGGGCGTGGAAAGCCCGGGACAGAAGATTATTCAAGGAATATGAGAGGGTCACTCCCACAGACCAGTTCTTGTATTTGAAATTGAAAGCATCTTTGAGGGCATCGGAACTTCCCCCGGGAATTTTCCCGATTATCTTGCCCGTTAAGGCGTTCCCATCCTCATACAGAATCTGATCTCCAGAGATCCCCGGACTCCAGTAAGAAGCCTGAAGACGGAGATCAGGAAAGAGCTGATTTCGGGAATAACTCAAATTGAGCTCTTTGTTTTTCAAATCTATCCGTGTTACCTGAAGATCCGGCCTATTCTCCATGGCTTCAAGCAGGGCCTTGTCAAGGCTGATGTCTTCTCTGATAACTGACGGGTTGTCCGTGGGAACGACCCTCACGGTTCCGGCGTTCTCTACTTCTGCTGGAAGGTTTATGATTGTCTTGAGAAGGTCTTCATTATTCATGACCATAGCTTCCGCCTCCAGTATATCCGCCTCTCTTGTGGCCACATCGGCTTGAGCGGTCAGGATTTCGATGGGAGCAAGCGTGCCGGCTTCGATCTCGGCTCTGTTCTTCTCCAGCAATTCCTGGGCTAATTTCAAAGACTGTCGGCGCACCTTCAAGTTTTCTATGCTGTAGACGAGGTTCCAGTAGGCGCTCTCCACGCTATATATTGTATCCTCCAGGGATTTTGTAAAATTCTTTTCAGAAATATCTCTATTGTTCTGAGCGATGATGATTTCCCGCCGATTCATCTTAAACCCGAAATCCTTCAACAGAGGCTGACTGAAGGTAAAGCGGAGAGTGCTTCCATAACGGGGATTGATAGTTGTGGCCCTTCTGTTTGTGTTAGTCATGTAGTTGTAGAGGCTAAGTGAGAGATTGCCTCCTGTGGGAATAAATTGGGAGATTTGGAAGGTGTTATCGTTTTGCAGCGTGGAGACAGTCTCTGAAGCATCAAGAAATGAATAAGAGGCTGAGCTTGTATCCTGATTATTATAATTGAAGGACAGCACGGGCATGAATTTTTCACCGGCGAGCGAGACAGAGACATCGGCAATCTCTGGGGTGATCACCTCAACGGCCAGCCCAAGATTATTCTTCACCGCTTTAAAAATGCACTCCTCAAGGGAAAGAGTCTTTTCTTCATTTTGTCCGAGCAGAGGAAGAGAAGCTAAAAAGATAAACGTGATCAATCCTCCTCTGATTTTTTTGAGCATTGTTTTACCTCCTTTGAGACTTTTCTTGGACATTCTTAACCTGGATTGTTCATGACTAATGCAGGCTAAACGGTGCAAGTTTCTTTTTTGGGGAAGGCATTAGATCCTCAAGATGACATAAGATCTTTCTTCTGCTTGCCCACTTCATCTTTTTTCTCCATTACTGTTTAGACGGAGAAACCCTCATTTTCTTCCCTTCGGTATAGCTCCTGCCCTCTCTTCTTGATCTTAGAAATCATATGCTGAATACATAAAAAATCATACCTCGAGGTGATGGGTGTGCCAAAAAGTGAATGGACGGGCAGCGTAAGCGATTTCGGGAGGAGGTCGGGCTTTCTGGGCAAACAATCATGTTGAGCTCCCGGCGGACTTGATGAGTGAATTATTTCTTCTTCTGCTTGTCTCTTCCCGGAGAATTCCAATTTTCACGAGCCTTTC
>CAZKEW010000286.1:0-2543 GCA_964551885.1 uncultured Eubacteriales bacterium | reverse complement strand
TCAATACCTTGACATCGGCAGCGCTTTCATACATGCCGATAGAATTATGTCATCGCGAGCGAAGCGAGGAATCTCAGGATGCTACGCAATAATGCCAATATTTTCTCCTTCTATCGGCAAATCTGGGTTAAGCCCGGCCATTGCCGCAATCATCAACCTTTCGACCGGTCTGTGGGACAAGGGGTTTAACGGAACAGCCCTGACCGCAGAGTCCTTCAAGTCCGTGGCTGGGGTCATTGGCAGCCTGACGGTGGCTGTGGCTTCTTTCCTCTTCGGCTACACGACCATCATCGGCTGGTATTACTACGGCGAGCAGTGCATGAAATTCTTGTTCGGCCTCAAGGTCACTTTGCCCTACAGGGTCATTTATGTCACGCTCTGCTTCATCGGCGCCTTGATCTCCCTCCAGCTCGTCTTCTACATCGGCGACATCGCCAACGCCCTGATGGCCTTGCCAAATCTTATTGCCCTCCTCCTTCTGAGCGGTGTAGTGGCCGCCGCAAGCAAAGAGTTCTGGGCGAAGTACAAGAGGATCGAAGATTTCGAAAAATAAATCGGTCTAATTAGCCTTCCTATTTAAAAGCAGAACCGCCACTCCGCGCAACAACTCTTTCCCCATTTATTTACATTCCCCCTGAACTTTCATACAATCTTTCCGTATTACCTCCAGGAGGTTCGAATGAATGCTGTCCTCGAAGTCGAAGGCCTAAAGAAATTTTTCGGGAATCTGGAAGCCCTCAAGGGCATCAGTTTCCACGTCCAGCAGGGAGAGATTTTCGCCCTGATCGGTCCGAACGGCGCGGGGAAAACCACAGCCTTGCGCATTGTCGCCACTCTTCTCTCCCCTTCCGACGGAAAGGTCGGTTTCCTCGGGTTCGACCTGAAGAAAAACCCCGAGAAATTCCGGGAAAAAATCAGCTATCTTCCCGAAGAGGCGGGCGCCTACAGAAATCTCAAGGGCATGGACTATCTGAAGTTCATGGCGAAATTTTACGCCGAGTCAGACCAGGAAGCCGATGAATTCATCAAACGCGCCGAGGATATCGCCGACCTGGGAACGCGCCTCAATGAAAAAGCCGGCACTTATTCGAAAGGAATGACCAGAAAGCTTCTTCTGGCACGGGCGCTCATGACCAAGCCCGACCTGGCCATCCTCGACGAGCCCACCTCAGGGCTGGATGTGATCAATGCCCTCGAGGTCCGGGAGATCATCAAGAGATTCGCCAAAGAAGGCATCTCCGTCCTCCTTTCTTCCCACAACATGCTCGAGATCGAGTTCCTCTCCGACCGCGTCGGCCTGATCGACAAGGGAAGGATCCTGGACGTAGGAACGCCTGAGGAATTAAAGCAGAAATATCAGGCCAAAAATCTCGAAGAAGTCTTCAGGAGCGCACTCCAATGAAAAAATTTATGAACCTCCTTCTCAAGGAAATAAAAGAGCTTATCACCCTCCAATTGCTCATCTCGCTTCTCTTCACCATCTTTCTCTTCTACTTCATCGGGCAGATGGCCAAGAGCGAGATGAAAAAAGCCATGAGGACGCAGAAAATCGCCGTCCTCAACCTGGACGACTCTTCGTTTTCGCAGCAATTGATCGGGAATCTTCGCACGGCCAATTTTCAGGTGGAGATGACCAAGGACAAAGACAAAGAGAAAGCGATCGAGTGGACCAAGGGGACCGACATGAATCTCCTGCTGGTCATCCCCAGAGGGTTCGGCCAGTCCCTGGAAACCCTCGACCTCAAAGAGATCGAGTCCTACTCGTTCCTGAGAAGCTTCTCGATCGTCGGGAGCAAAAACACGGCCATTCTCAACGCCGTCATCTCGGCCATCAACAATTACCTCTCCAACGACTTCTTGAAAAAGAAAATCCCGGACATCAGCCCCGAACAGGTGAAGAAGCCCATCAAAAGCAAAGACTTTGTCATCGTCAAGAACAGGATGGCGGAGGGATCGGCGGAAAAAATCGCCGGGTTTGTCTCCGCGCAATCCATCTTCGTGCCCATCATCCTGATGATGATCATCATCTACTCCTCCCAGATGGTCATTTCCGCCATCGCCATGGAGAAACAGAACAAGACGCTCGAGACGCTCCTCACCGTCCCGATCAGCCGGACGTCGATCGTCACCGCCAAGATGTTCGCCTCGGGCCTGGTGGGCCTAATCTCTGCGGTCATCTACATGTTCGGATTCCGGTACTACATGGGCGGTTTCATGGGGGATGTTTCTGCAGCGGCCGCTTCATCCGGTATGGGCGGCGTCATTCAAAAGCTCGGCCTGGCTTTGACCGCCAACAGCTACATCATCCTCGGGATATCGCTCTTTTTTGCCATCCTCTGCGCTTTGGCACTGGCCACGATTCTCGGCGTTCTCGCGGAAGACTACCGGAGCGCGCAGAGCTTGATCATGCCCCTGATTTTCCTCGTCATGATCCCCTACTTCCTCTCTTTCTTTTCCGACCCGAACACTCTCTCCTTGCCCGCAAAAATCCTGCTTTGGGCCATCCCCTTTTCGCATCCGTTCTTGACGACGCAAAACCTGCT
>CAZKEW010000285.1:0-2554 GCA_964551885.1 uncultured Eubacteriales bacterium | reverse complement strand
CAATCCGACGAAGTCGTCGTAAGACATCGAAGATGACCCTTCGGGTCAGATCGCCGCGCTGCGCTCGCGATGACAATGTAAACATACTTAATGCGTTATATTAGTTATCTTATTCATTATACTAAAATGATCAGATTTTTAGGCGCAGTCTTTCTCGGGCGGCAGAGGTCCGGCGAAATTCCTGCCTCGCCCGCTTCACCATCCCGTCCACCCGGCTGTCGGTATGATCCGGGTTGAGGTGGGAGAGAAGAAGGTTTTGGACGCCGGCCCGCCGGGCCAGCTTCGTCCCTTCGAGCCAGGTGCTATGGCCCCAGCCCTGCCTCGTCAGATATTCCTCCGGGGTAAAAGTGGCGTCATAGACAAAATAAGTGACGCCCTTGATGAAAGAAGCCAGCCGCTCATCCAGCCCCTGCTCAGGAGGTTCCGTATCCGTGGCGAAAACAATGCTGCCGTCATTCTCTTCGATCTTATAGGCCACGCTCCCCTGGGGATGGTGCAGGGGGCAGAGCGAAATGTTTAGTTTTCCGACCGAAAAACTATCCACTTCAATTTTGACAAATTTCTTCCGTGATGCTGTCTCCTTGAAGTCGATAGGAAAATACCTCCCCATCATCACCCCTCGCAGATATTTCTCTGTCTCCTGCGGAGAGGCAGGGGAATAAAACGTAATGTCCGTCTTGGAGGAATAGAGAGGGGCGAAAAAAGGAAGACCGATGATATGGTCGAGATGAAAATGAGTCAGGAGGACATGAAGGTGAAGCTCCTTTGTGTTTGTTTCCGCCATCAGTCTTTCGCCGAGCCCTTTGATGCCAGTCCCTGCATCGATGATGAGCATCTCTCCGGCCGCTCCGGTCACCGCCGCGCAGGGCGTCTGTCCCCCGTATTTCAGCTTATCCTTGCCTGAAACGGGAGTCGTCCCCCGCACTCCCCAGAATTCAATTTCCATGTGCGGCCTTCCTTTTATTTCTCTTTGAGCTCAAAAACCCCGTCCCAATCCTCCGGCGGAGGAGATTGTCTTAAGCTCTGGCAGCGAGCCACATAGAGCTTCGCCAGCGGGTCGTCTTCAAGCTTCCCGAACAAAGTTGAGGCACTGTCCCAGCCCCGGCGCTTATAGGCGTCCCGGGCCTGCTCAAAAATTCTGAGCCTCTCGAGCTCACTCTCAGCGACCTCGCCCTTCTCTCCGATGATTTCATACACAGAGACCGGCTTCTTCTTCCCGACGACGCGGATGGTATCGACCTCCCGCGTCACGATGTCCCGTTTGACACGGGCGAATGTTTCTTCGCCCACAAGGATGGGCACCTTATACTGCTTGCAGGCGCCCTCAAGCCTTGACGCCAGATTGACCGTATCGCCCATGGCTGTATAGTCAAAGCGCCGGCTCGAACCCATGTTTCCCACGACCGCAGGCCCGGAATTGAGGCCGATCCGCATGGTCAAAGGTTTGCCGATCTTTTCGGTGAAGCGGCCCCCAAGTTCCACTAACCGCTTCTGGCAGCGCAGGGCAGCGCGGCAGGCTCGCAGGGCATGGTCAGGCTGGTCGAGGGGCGCATTCCAGAAGGCGATGATGGCGTCCCCCTCATACTTATCCAGAGTCCCTCCGGTGGAAAGGATGATATCGGTCATTTCCCCGAGGTATTCGTTCAGCAGGCTGACCAATTCCTCCGGCGAGAGGGCCTCTGATATGGTCGTGAACCCCGCCACATCGGAAAAAAACGATGTGACCTCCCGCATCTCGCCGCCCAGGCTGAGGAGCGAAGGATTCTCGATGATCCTCTCGATCACGTCCGGGCTCAGGTAATGGCGAAAAACGGTCTTGATGAAACGGCGCTGGCGTCCCTCCACGCTGTAGTTGATAAGGGAAGCTCCGATAAAGCTCGCCAAGACAGCAAATTCAGGGACGACAAATTCCAGCCAATAGCCGGAGTTAAAAGCCACCCAGGCCGCCCCGAAAGGGATAGCCAGGCAGATGAGAAAAAAACCAACAATCTGCCATATTTTCCGGAGCAACGAGGCACCGACAGCGGTCAACAGGGCAAAAATGAGAACGAGAGCGATGAAAAGAAAAAGCGGCTGGCCGCGGATAAAATCTCCCTGGAGAATGTTATCCAAGACAGTCGCTTGGATTTCCACTCCGGGATAGACAGCGCTGAGAGGCGTCGACCTGAGGTCAAGAAGCCCGGGCGCGCTCTCACCGATAAGGACGATTTTCCCGGAGAATTCCTGCGGCGGAATCTGCGGCTCTTTTCCCTCTTCAACCTGGGCCCAGGAATTGATGATGGCAGCGATAGAATAAGTCATATATGTTCCGGCCGGCCCGTAATAGCGGATGATCATCCGGCCCGATTCATCGAGCGGAATCTCCGGCAGCTTCTCCCCTCCCCGGATATAGCGGACTAAAGCTAAGGGTACCGAAGGAATGATTAGGTCTTTGTAAAAAAAGGCAAGAGGAAGCCGGCGAAAGATGCCGTCGCTATCGGGTGAGAAGAGAACATTTCCGGCCCCACGACTAGCGTTTAGCAACACAGTCACAGGTAGAGTAGCGGATATGGCT